>CAISGS010000137.1 GCA_903884915.1 uncultured Caulobacteraceae bacterium
CCAACCCTCTCCCCCTCAAGGGGGGAAAGGGCTTTGTTGTCTTCCCCCCTGAAAACAGCATACTCAGCGCCATAATCTATTCAGTGAGAGGATTCTTTATGGGGCGGACAGTTTTGAGGGGCCTGGTGGGCCTGCTTGGTGTTTTAGGTCTGTTGATAACGTCACAGCTTTGGCTCAATCCAGCGGGCCCCGCGGCTAAGTTGGGTGTTCAGGCCATGGGGCCATTGGGCCTCGCGACGATCCGCGCCGATATGGGCGGCTTCTTTGGTGCGGTTGGTATCTTGGCCGTCTGGGCGGCCTTTAAGGGGCAGGGTAAGGTCTTGACGGCCCCTCTATTGCTCGTCGCCCTCGCTCTAACGGGACGCGTTATCGCCGTGGCCATGGGTGGTCTGACCCCTGATATGGTCCAGCCGATGGTGACCGAAGCGGTACTGGTCGTGGCCTTCGCGGCGGGTCGGCGGTTTATCTAAACTCAGGCGTAAAAACGGATGCATGGGCGCTGCCAGAACTGGCAGTGCCCATTGTCTATTGGCACTCAAGGTGCAATTATAAGTCACATATCAAGCAGCCGTGCTGAGAGGGCTGTAGCGGAGCTAAGCCATGGCCGACCAAGATAAACCCAAATCCGACCGTCCAAAGATTGACCGTCGTTCGCTGCTCCTCGGGGCTGGTGCGGGTGTCGGCGGTGCCGTGGCCCTAGCGGCGGGGGGCGCAGCCATCAAGTCGGCGACCTCGTCACTGATCTCTCCGTCGGCCCTGCCGCCCGGCCAAGCGGCCAAGATTGGCAAGACCTTTAAGGATTCACGGCCCGCCGCCTCCGATGAGGTCATGGCCCCCAAGGGCGCGCCCAATGTTGTGGTCATCATCCTCGATGATGTCGGATTTGCCGATCTGGGCTGTTATGGCGGTGAGGTCTCAACCCCCCATATCGACGCCTTGGCCAAGGGTGGTCTGCGCTATGTGAATTTCCGAACCACGGCCATGTGCTCTTGCACGCGCGCGGCCCTGCTGACGGGTCTGAACCACCATTCTGCAGGCATGGGCTGGTTGGCCGATGTCGATTCCGGTTATCCGGGCTATCGCGGCGACCTAACGCGCCAAGCCATGACCCTGCCTGAGGTCCTGCGCGACTCAGGCTGGTCGACCTTTTTGACGGGCAAATGGCACGTGAACAATGCCGAGAGTAACGGTCCCAACGGTCCCTATCATAACTGGCCGACCCACCGGGGCTTTGACCGGGCCTATTGGTATCAGGGCCATTCCAGCGATCATTTTCACCCCGGCGCCCTGTTTGATGGCACCACCCATGTCGAGGCGGGCGGGGAGGGCTATTATCTCAGCGACGATCTGGCCGAACGGGCGACGGGCTATATCCGCACGCAAAAGCTGCTAGCCCCGGAAAAGCCCTTCTATCTGCATGTTGCCTTTGGCGGTGCCCACTCGCCCCTGCAGTCCAAGCCTGAAGATCGGGACCTGCATAAGGGCCGCTTCGATGCCGGATGGGATGTGATCCGCAAACAGCGTCTGGAGCGGCAAAAGGCGCTGGGCATTGCGCAGGATACGGTCGACCTACCGCCCCTATCCTTTGGCGCAGAGCCTTGGGACAGACTCAGCCCGCTGCAAAAGAAGGTCTATGCCCGCTATATGGAGGTCTATGCCGGCATGATCACCGGCGTAGATCGGGCTGTCGGCAAGATCGTGGCCGAGCTTGAGGCTCTGGGCGTTCGTGACGACACGCTGATCATGCTGTTCTCCGACAACGGCGCCTCGGCGGAAGGGACCACGACCGGTACGCCCAACATCTTCGCCCCTGCCTTTGGCCGCGAAGTGCCGATCGAGAAGGCCGCTGAGATGCTGGACCATATGGGCGAGGACGGGTCCTTCCCGCACTATCCCATCGGTTGGACCAACGCGTCGGGAACGCCCTATCGGCTCTATAAGCAATATGCAGCCCTCGGCGGGGTCGCCGATCCCCTGATCGTGTCTTGGCCCAAGACGGTGGATGAGAAAGGGGCTGTCCGCCGCCAATTTGTTCACGTGGTTGACCTCTTTCCAACGGTCCTAGAGGCCTGCGGCGTCAAGCGCCCTGACCTCTATATGGGCGAGCCGCAAAAGCCCGTCGAAGGCGCCAGCGTCCTTGGCACCTTGACCTCGACGGCGGCCAAGACTCGCACCGAGCAATATTTCGAACTGGGCGGCTTTAGGGCCTATCAGGACGGCGATTGGCGGCTGGTCTCGGTCCATACACGCGGCAAGCCCTATGAAGAAGACACCTGGGGCCTGTTCGACCTGTCTAAGGACCCGAACGAGCTGCAGGACCTGTCGGCTCAGCATCCCGACGTGGTCAAGAGCCTGATCGCCAAGTGGGATGCGGCGGCGGTGGCGCACAATGTTCTGCCGCTGGATGACCGGCCCTTGCTGATGAAGATGTCTCAGTCGCGCATGAAGAAGATGCGTAAGGTCTGGGATATTCGCCCGCCTATCGACATGATCCCGTCAGACATCTCGCCCATCGTCTGCGGCATGAGCCATTCGTTCGAGGTGACGCTGGACCGGCCCAAGGGCGATGAGGACGGGGTTCTGGTGGCCCACGGTTCCAGCCCCGCAGGCTATGTGCTCTATATCGACAAGGGCTATCTGGTCTATGAGAGCAGCCTCTTGCCGTGGGTGGACAAGATCACCTCGTCGGTCAAGCTGCCCAAGGGGCCTTGCAAGGTCAAATATGTCCAGAAGATGAAGTCGCGGCCCTTCGACGGCAGTGGCGCGCTCTATATCAATGGGGCCAAGGTCGGTGAGCATACCTTCGGACGGGTACTGTTCTCGCCCGGCTATGACGGGTTCTGTGTCGGGGCGGACCTCGGCAATCGGGTCTCGACGGCCTATGAAGGTCCCAACCCCTTTAAGGGCAAGATTGAGCGCGTTCTGATCAATGTCGATACCGCGCCGATGAACCCGTTGGAGATCATGCGCTTCATGAATGAGATGAAGATCCGGGTATGAGCCTAGGGGCTTTGAGCGCGACGACCCGCCGGGTTCACATCCCGGCGGCGACCTATCGGCTGGGCTCAGACGCCCACTATGCCGAGGAACGGCCCATCCGGTCCGTAGCGCTCGAGGCGTTCGAGATCGACATCCATCCGGTGACCAATGCTGCCTTTACCGCCTTTGTACAGGCGAGCGGCTGGGTGACGCTGGCCGAGCGGTCTGACCCCTCAGGTTCTGGGGTCTTTACGCCAAGCCAAGGCCCTATTGCGCTCGATGATCCTCGTCGGTGGTGGCGTCATGAGGCGCAGGCCTGCTGGAAACATCCACGCGGGGAGGGCTCTGACCTGACCGGTCTGGACGACCATCCGGTGGTCCATATCAGTCTTGAGGATGCCAAGGCCTATGCCGACTGGCACGGCCTATCCCTGCCGACCGAGGCTCAGTGGGAGGCGGCGGCGCGGGGCGGACTGATCGACGCGCAATATGCTTGGGGTGAGACCTTCAAGCCAGACGGACGGCTGATGGCCAATGTCTGGACCGGGGCCTTTCCGTGGTTCCATTCGCGCGATGAGGGGGCCGGGACCAGCCCCGTCGGCCAGTTCGGCGCCAATGGCTTTGGCCTCTTGGACATGATCGGCAATGTCTGGGAATGGACGCTCAGCCCGTTCGATCAGGCCTCTGGCTGCTGCACG
Organism: uncultured Caulobacteraceae bacterium; assembly: GCA_903884915.1. Taxonomy (GTDB): domain Bacteria; phylum Pseudomonadota; class Alphaproteobacteria; order Caulobacterales; family Caulobacteraceae; genus CAISGS01. The sequence continues at coordinate 3,678 of CAISGS010000137.1, forward strand.
CCGGGTCAAGAGGGCAAGCTGATGGCCTTGAAGGGCGGGTCCTTTCTCTGCGCCGCTGAATATTGCGAACGCTATAGGCCTGCCGCCCGCATCGGGGTGACCGCCGACACCACCATGGCCCATATCGGCTTTCGCTGTATCCAGCCGCTCTAGGCTAGCGCGCGGCCCCATCATGGACCGAGCGGCGCATGGCCTTGGGGGCTGCCCCCTTAGCCCAGGCGGTTGCAGCGGTCAGGAAGGGTAACCGACCTTTCGGATCAAACCCGATATCGGGCGGCGTTTCAGCCCAAAGGGGCAGCCACGCTTCCTCCTGTTCCAACCGGGCGCGCACGGCCTCGGCGGCGTCAGGCTCTAGGGCCTGATAGGCGGTTTGCAGATTTTTCAAACAGTGAACGCGGTTGAGATTAACCGGCAGTCGGTAGGCCGCGCCTTCTAGGCTGAGCTCAAAATGGCCCTGGCCCGCCCGCGCGGCGGCGGCATTGGCCGCGAGGCTGGGCAGGTAGCTCGCCCCACAATCTCGCAGGATCGGTGACCAGTCCTGCGGCACCCCTTCGAGCA
>CAISGS010000138.1 GCA_903884915.1 uncultured Caulobacteraceae bacterium
GGGGCCTAACCCCCATCGACGTCCTGCGTGCCAAGGTCCGGGCGGAGATGAACTGAACGGGCTAGAACAGAATAATGGCGTCGCTATAGGCCGCGACCTGCGGATCGTGGGTCACTAGCCTTAAGGGTTCCGACAGGGACTGCGCGACCAACATGCGGTCAAAGGGATCGGCATGGTGCGCGGCAAGGGTGGCCACGGCTAGGGCATGTTCAGGACTAATGTCTAAAATACTCATGCCCGCCCCTAGGAAATAGTCCAAGGCCTGCTGGGCTGAGAGCGGCATGTCGCTAGGGTGTCCGCGCGCCAGACCGTGCTTGATGGCAATTTCCCAAAGACTGGCGACGCTGACGAAGAGGGTGTTGGCCTCGTCTGCGATCAGGGCTCGCACCTCTGCGGTAAGCCGAGGACTATCGACAATCGCCCAAAGGGCCACATGGGTGTCGAGCAGCAGCCTCACTGTTCACCTCGAAAGAGCGCCGCAACCTCCCTATCCAAGTGATCAATATCATCGGGAATGGTCAGCTTGCCCTTGGCGATCCCTAGACGTGGGCCGTGAACCTTGTCTTCCCTGAGGGGTACCAACCGAGCCGCTGGACGCCCATTACGCGCCAAGATGATTTCCTGCGCTTGGCCAGACTCAATGATATCGACCAGCCGAGACAGGTTCGATTTGGCATCGAACATATTCACATAGGACATGACCCAACCTCCTAGCTAGACTTAGCTAAGTTAACCCTGTGCCCATCATTGATCAAGCCCGACCTTCGCCGCCTTCAAGAACACGCTCGGCAAGGCACCAAGCCCCGATAGCGGTGTCCATATGGCACCCGGCAGTTCACCCTGCGCACGCCAAACGCTCAGGGTCAGGGAAAAGTGGGTGAAGACGTGCTCGATGCTGCCTGCCGATTGCCAAGCCGCTGTAATCGGGACCTCGACCTCTTGATCGGCAAAGGGCGTGCTGCGCCAATCGGTGCTGGGCAGGGCCAACATGCCGCCCAAAAGGCCTCGGTCTGGCCTGCGGATTAGGGCCACCTCACCTCTCCGCTGGATCAAAAATGCGACGCCGAAGCGATGGGGCTTAGCGGCCTTTTTGAGCTTGCGCGGATAGGTCTGTGCATCCCCGGCCTCATAGGCTTTGCACTGAGCCTGAAGCGGGCAGACCTCACAGAGCGGAGACTTGGGCCTACAGACCGTCGCGCCTAGATCCATCAAGGCCTGTGCCCAATCTCCGGGCCGATGGTCCCGCACCAAAGCCGCTGCAAGGCGCTTCAGTTCCGGCTTACTGTCTGGCAAGGGCGAGTCCACAGCATAGAGACGGCTCATCACCCGCTCGACATTGCCATCCACCACATTGGCCGCCTGATCAAAGGCAATCGCCGCCACCGCCGCCGCCGTATAGGCCCCGATGCCGGGTAGGCTCAAAAGCCCCGCCTCAGTTCTGGGAAAAACACCCCCATACTGTTTCGCGACCGCCCGAGCACAGGCCAACAGATTGCGCGCGCGCGCATAGTAGCCAAGCCCCGCCCAAGCGGCCATGACCTCGCCATCCACCTCTGCCGCCAAGGCCTCGACGGTCGGCCAGCGCTGGGTGAAGTTCAGGAAATAGGGCGTGGCGTGGGGCACGGTGGTCTGCTGCAGCATCACCTCTGACAGCCAGACAAGGTAGGGATCAGCCCGCATGCCCTGAGCCCCATCCCTTGGCCCCACCCGCCAAGGCAGACTGCGCCCATGGGCATCATACCAGCCAAGGAGCGATGAGCGGATCAAGTCGGGGTTCTGAATCATGCCGAGCAAGATAGACCACGCCCCTAATCACCCAAACTCTTTTGCCTCCATCGCCGCAAAGGCCTAGTCTGGCGGGATGAAAAGGTCCCTGCCCTCTGCCGAAGAAGCGGTGCGCATTTTGGCGCGCAAGCGGACCCGTGCGACCTTGCGATCCGCGCCGCCTGCAGGCAAGGCCTTGGCAGGACTGATCAAGGCGCTGGATGCCCGCTTCGGCCAAGGCCCCGGCGCCCTTCAGGCGCGCTGGAAAGAGATTGTCGGTGAGACCCTTGCGGCGCGGACCGAGCCGGTTAAGCTGAGCAAACCGCGCCCCACGGCCAGCGGAAGCTCGGTCGCCGTGCTCGAAATTCGCGTCGATGGCCCCGCCGCCGCGCTGGTACAGCATCAGGCCCCCGAAATCCTATCGCGGGTGAATGTCTTTTTGGGCGCTGGCTCGGTCGGCAAGCTGAGGATTGTTCAAGGCCCAGTAAAGGCCAGGATCGCCGCCCCCGCCAAGGCCGAGGCAGCCGTCAAGGCCCGGCGCCGCAAGGCACCGCTAGATGCCGCTCAAGAGGCGGAGCTGGAAGAGGGGCTATCTAAGGCCCCTGATAGCCCCCTGAAAGAGGCGCTCACCAAGCTTGGCCGCGAAGTTATGCGCAATGGAGACCGCGCTACACGTTGACAAAGGCGCTTGGCTGAGGCCTCAGTGCCCGCAATCGCGGCTCAGACTTCCGCCTTTTGTTAGCGATTACAATAGTATTTGAACGCCGAGAGGACTTGCCGTGCGCCGATTGAAAGCCCTGTTTCTGGTCATGGTCACAAGCCTGCTCATGGTCGGCTACGGCCAGAGCGCCCACAGCGCCGTGGTCAATGATGATGACATGGTCATGGGCAACCCCAAGGCTAAGATCACTGTCGTTGAATATGCCTCAGCAAGCTGCCCACACTGCGCGGTCTTTGCGATCAATGTCTTTCCTGCCTTCAAGGCCAAATATATCGATTCAGGTCAGGTCAAATATGTCTTCCGCGAGGTCCTGACAGAACCGGTGCAGCTGGCCGCTGCCGGGTTTATCTTGGCGCGCTGCACGGGGAAACAAAACTATTTCAAGACCTTGGACGGCGTATTCCGCGCTCAACAAGAGGTCTATGAAACCAAGAGTCTGCGCGATCCCCTGCTGAAGGTGGCCAAGTCTGCAGGCCTGACGGAGGACCAGTTCATGGCCTGTCTGACCGACAAGGCCGCGCTCGATAGCCTGAATGCCCGCGTCGAGCGGATTGCCAAGGCTGGTGATTTTGACAGCACGCCGACCTTCTTCATCAATGGCCAAAAGCTGATTGGTGAGCACAGCCTCGCCGACCTTGATGCCGCCATCGCTGCGGCCAAGAAACCGACCAAAGCCAAAAACTAATCAACCCCAAAGGGGTCCTCCCTCGACTGATCAAGTCCCTATGGGCGACGCCGAGGGAATCGCGCTTTAATGCAACGTTTATTAGACAGGAACCCGCCAATGCGTGCCTTTAACCGCCTCTTGATCGTGATGCTTTCCGGCTTGAGCCTCGCCGCCTGCGGCCAGGGAAAAGGCGGTGCGGTCACCGATGAAGAGATGTCCATGGGCAAGGCCGACGCCAAGGTCACAGTAATCGAATATGCCTCGGCTAGCTGCTCACACTGCGCGGCCTTCAACGCCGAAGTCTTCCCAGCGTTCAAGGCCAAGTATATCGATACCGGTAAGGTGAAGTACGTCTTCCGTGAGTTCCTTACCCCGCCTGCTGAACTGGCAGCCGCAGGGTTCCTGACCGCGCGGTGCGGCGGTAAGGACAAGTATTTCAGCGTTCTCGACGGCGTTTTCCGCAGCCAAGAGGAAATCTTCCGCACCGGCGACATGCGCTCGCCGCTGGTCAAGGTCGCTAAATCAGCAGGCATGACCGAAGAGCAGTTCATGGCCTGTGTTTCGGACGAGAAGGCCCTCAAGGCCCTCGCAGCCCGGGTCGAGAAGTTCGCCAAGCAGGACAATATCACCGGCACCCCGACCTTCCTCATCAATGGCAAAAAGCTCGATGGTGAGCAAAACCTCTCCGCCTTTGACACGGCCATCGCCGCTGCCGAAGCGGCTGCAAAATAGGCCGCAAGACCTAGCCCGTGCAGTTTCAGAGGCTTCGCCTTTCGGGCTTTAAGTCCTTTGTCGAACCGACCGAGTTTCGGATCGAACCCGGACTCACGGGTGTCGTCGGCCCCAATGGCTGCGGCAAGTCCAACCTGCTGGAAGCCCTGCGCTGGGTCATGGGGGCCAATTCGGCCAAGGCCATGCGCGCGGGCGGCATGGATGAGGTGATCTTTGCTGGCGCGGGCACACGGGTGCCGCGCAACCATGCCGAAGTGACCCTTACCATCGACAATAGTGACCGTACCGCTCCGGCCCAGTTTAACGATCATCAGACCATTGAGGTTGTCCGCCGCATCGACCGGGGTGCAGGCTCGACCTACAGGGTCAATAGCCGCGAGGTGCGGGCGCGAGACGTTCAACTCCTGTTCGCCGATGCCTCTACCGGTGCCAATTCGCCCGCGCTGGTCCGTCAGGGTCAGATCTCCGAACTGATCGCTGCTAAGCCGCAGAACCGGCGCCGGATCTTAGAAGAGGCCGCTGGCGTTTCGGGTCTTCACACCCGCCGCCATGAGGCCGAACTGCGCCTTAGGGCCGCCGAAACCAACCTGTCGCGCCTTGATGACGTCACCAACGAGCTCGAAACCGCCCTCAACCGCCTTAAGCGCGAGGCCCGTCAGGCCGAGAAATATAAGCGCCTATCCGGCGAGATCCGGGCCCTACAAGGGGCCGTGCTGTTCTCGCGCTGGACCGAAGCGCGCGACGTGCTGGTGCGGGTCGATGGCGAGAGCCAAGAGGCCGGGCGAACCGTCGAGATCACCACCCGCGAGGCGTCGGTGGCAGCCGCTCAAGCCCTGACGGCGGAACAGGCCATTGGTCCCTTGCGCGAAGAGGAACAGGTCGCAGCAGCGGTCCTGCACCGCCTGGCCATCGAAAAGGACCGGGCTGAGCGCGACGCGGCCCAGGCGGCAGAGGCCGTACGCCGTCTGAGCGACGATCTTCGCCGCCTTGACGAGGACCGCGACCGCGAGGTTCAGATTGTCGACGACGCCAAGGCAGCCCTCAGTAAGATTGAGCTGGAACGCAGCGACCTTGCCGCGCGCATCGCCGCTGCGCCCGAGCGTATGCCGCAGCTTCAGGCCGCTGCTGACGCCGCTGAGCGGGCCCGCGCGGCGGCTGAAACTGAGGTCGAC
>CAISGS010000139.1 GCA_903884915.1 uncultured Caulobacteraceae bacterium
GCAAGGTTCCGCGCCCTGAAACTCGCGCGTAGTGCGAAACGCTAAGCTGGGATATGAAGGCGAAATGACCTCAAGCGCTGATCTGCAAAAGCGCGCGGCCGGAGAGGCTGCCGCTCAACTCGTAAAGCCCGGTATGACCGTTGGCCTCGGCACCGGGTCCACAGCGGCTTGGTTCGTCAAGGCTCTTGCGGCGCGGGGGCTCGATATCAGGGGGGTTTCGACCTCCCAAGCGACCGAAGATTTGGCCCTCTCCTTGGGCATCCCCGTGATCAGCCTCAATGAGGCCGGCACCCTAGACTTAACGGTCGATGGCGCGGACGAGATCGGACCGGGCCTTTCCCTGATCAAGGGCGGCGGCGCGGCTCTGTTGCGTGAAAAGCTGGTCTGGGAGGCCTCGCGCCGCTGCATCGTCATCGCTGACCATGCCAAGGTGGTGCCAACGCTTGGGGCCTTTTCCTTGCCGATCGAGGTCGTTGCCTTTGGTCATCTGACCACGGCGCGGCGGATCGTGGATGGGCTGGTGGACTGCGATATCACGGTCACTCCGCGTTTGCGTGAAAAGGACGGCCAGCCCGTTCTGACCGATGGCGGCAACCTGATCTATGACGCGCCTTGCGGTGTGATTGCCGATCCTTCCGCCCTTGCCGATGCTCTGAAGAGCATTACCGGCGTGGTGGACCACGGTCTTTTCCTCGACCTTGCCGATGAGGCTCTGGTCGCGGGTCCCGACGGTGTCCAACGCCTGACGCGCTGATTTCGCCTGTTTTCTGCTTCGACCATAGGACCTGACCATGAGCCAGTATGACTACGACCTGTTTGTGATCGGAGCCGGGTCTGGCGGCGTGCGGGCGGCAAGGCTGGCGGCCATGACCGGTGCGCGGGTGGCGGTTGCCGAAGAGGACCGGGTCGGTGGGACCTGCGTTATCCGCGGCTGCGTGCCCAAAAAATTTATGGTCTATGCCTCGGAATTTAGCCACGCCTTTGAGGCGGCAGAGGGCTTTGGCTGGACCCTGCCTGAGCAGGCCCCGACCTTTGATTGGCCGACCTTTTTGGCCCGCAAGGATGCTGAGATTGCGCGGCTATCAGGCCTCTATGTCGCTAACCTGACCAAGGCTGGGGCCGAACTGGTCATGGCCAAGGCTCGTCTGCTCGATGCCCATCGCATTGAGTTGGTCGGTCAAGACCGGGTGGTCACGGCGGACAAGATCCTCATCGCCGTTGGCGGGCGCGTTTGGATGCCTTCCGATGTGCCTGGCATCGAACATGCCATCTCGTCGAACGAGGCCTTCCATCTGCCGGCCCTGCCCAAGAGCATTGTCATTGTTGGTGGCGGCTATATTGCGGTGGAGTTTGCTGGGATTTTCAACGGCCTAGGGGTCGATACGACTCTGGTCTATCGCGGGGGCAACATCCTGCGCGGCTTTGACGAGGATGTGCGGGTGCATCTGGCCGAGGAGATGCGCAAGCGCGGCATCAAGATCGTTCTCGACAGCCAGCATGAGCGGATCGAAAAGACGCCAACCGGGCTGGTCAGCCATATGAAGGGCGGCGAAAGTCTGATCTCGGATGAGGTGATGTTTGCCGTCGGACGGGTGCCCTATGTCGATGAACTCGGTCTGGAAAAGGCCGGAGTGGCGCTGAATGATCGCGGCGCCATCGCCGTGGACCAGCACTCCAAGACCAGCGCCGACAAAATCTATGCCATTGGCGATGTCACCGACAGGATCAACCTGACGCCTGTCGCGATCCGCGAGGCTGTGGCCTTTGTTGAGACGGTGTTCAAGGCCAATCCCTCGGCCTTCGACCATGACATGGTGGCCACCGCTGTCTTCTCGCAGCCGCCCATCGGCACAGTGGGGTTGAGCGAGGCTGAGGCCCGTCAGAAATATGGTGCGGTCGACGTCTATATGGCCAAGTTCCGGCCCATGAAATACACCTTCATTGGCGGCGAGGATCGCATGCTGATGAAGCTGATCGTGGTCGAGGCAACGCAAGTCATTGTCGGCTGTCACGTGGTCGGGCCAGACTCGCCCGAAATGATCCAGATGGCGGCCATTGCCATCAAGATGGGCGTGACCAAGGCCCAGTGGGACCAGACCTGCGCAGTCCATCCGACGGCGGCTGAAGAGCTGGTGACCATGCGCGACAAGTATGTCGCCCCGGCGGCGGGCTAGGGCCTATGGGCTCCCCGTTCGGCGCGCTGCGGTCATGGCTCCAGCGGCCCATCCCGTCCCTTGAGGCCCCACCAGAACTGTCCGGCGTAAGAGCGGCTTGGTTGGGCGGGGTCTTTGCCGTCATTTTTGGCCTGACCGGTCTTTTAGCCTATGCCGGTCCGTTGGGTTTCGCGGCCCTGGTGGCCATTGGGGGGCTGTTTGCTCTGGCTCTGGTCAAGTCGGCCCGTGTGCCTTCGCCAATGGTCTGGCCTTGGATGGCGCTGGCGCTTTGGGGCGTGGTGAGCATGGCCTGGTCGCCTCTGACCAAGGACCTGAGCCTTGTCGCCCTATTGGCGGACTTCGAAAAGCAAACGGCCTTGAAGCTGGTCTTTCAGGCCCTGCTTTACGGAGCGTTCGTCGCGGCGGCGGCGAGCCTGCCTCAGGCCTTAGCGCGGCGGGCCCTAAACGGACTTGCAGTCGGTTTGGTCATGGTCGCGGCGCTGGTCTTGGTCGAAGGCTCATACGGCGCTGCGATCTATCAGAAACTCAAAGTGATCTTTGACAAACCGATCCGGCCGGACCTTGCGATCAAGAATGTGGCTCAGGCGACCTATATTTTGGCGCTGTTCTGCTGGCCCGTGGCCCTGTTCCTTTCGGGCCGATTTGCCAAGGGGCTGAGCCAATGGATGGTTGCTACCCTCTTTATCGGTTTTGTCGCAGCCGCCGTGCAGATGAGTGCCGACGCCGCCTTGGCAGGGCTGGCCGTGGGCCTGTTGGCCTATAGCGCGGTGGCCATGACGGGGCGATTGGCGATCCTCGTCTTGGTCGCGGCAACGACCCTCTATTGGTTGGCGACGCCGCTTTTGGTGCTCTTGGCGGTCGATCACGGCCTGTTCCTTCGCGCTGAAGCCGTGCTTGGGGCCTCATGGGATGCACGCCTTGATATCTGGAGCTTTGCCACAGCGCGGATCATGGAGCAGCCGCTCTTGGGTTGGGGGCTGGATGCCAGCCGAACCTTTGGCAATGCCATTCCCCTACATACCCATGACGGCGCCCTTCAGGTCTGGCTAGAGTTGGGGGCTGTGGGCGCGCTTTTGATGGCCACGGCTTGGCTCTTTGTGTTCAAGGCGATCTATGATCTGGTCGAGGTTGATCGCCGTCTTGCGGCCGTCGCGGCGGCCAGCGCCTGTGCCTATCTGATGATTGGCGCGGTCAGTTTTGGCGTCTGGCAAGAATGGTGGCTGGCCCTTGGGGCCTTGGCCTTCGCCGTGATCGTCGCCCTCAAGCGCGTTCGTCCCGCCGCTCAGAATCTGTGGTTAGAGCCATCGCTCTAAGGGTTCGTTCGATTTCTTGCCGCAAGTTTTTGCCTTAGGGCTGGCGCTGGTCTATAAGCCCAGCCTTGTCATTTTCGAGTATTTGCCATGACCGACCGTTGGACTCCCCCGTCTTGGAGACAAAAGCCCGCTAAGCACGTGCCAACCGACTATCCGGATGGTGCAGCGCTGGAGCGTGTCGAGCAGACCTTGCGCTCGATGCCGCCGCTGGTCTTTGCTGGTGAGGCCCGTCGTTTGAAGTCCTTGCTCGGCGATGTGGCCGAGGGCAAGGCGTTCCTGCTTCAGGGCGGTGACTGCGCTGAAAGCTTCAAAGAGTTCCACGCGGACAATATCCGCGACACCTTCCGCCTGATCTTGCAGATGGCCGTGGTCCTGACCTTTGCTGGTGGTAAGCCGGTGGTGAAGGTTGGCCGTATCGCCGGTCAGTTCGCCAAGCCGCGCTCTGAGCCCATCGAGACCATCGATGGCGTGACCCTGCCATCCTATCGCGGTGACATCATCAACGGCATGGATTTTGAGCCAGAACAGCGTGCGCCCGATCCTGAGCGCCTGCTGAAGGCCTATGGCCAGTCGGCGGCGACCTTGAACCTGCTGCGGGCCTTTGCCGGCGGCGGCTATGCCGATCTCTACAATATCCACCGCTGGACCCTCGGTTTCGTGGCCGATAGCCCGCAAGGCGCGCGTTACAACGAGCTGTCAGAGAAGATCTCTGAGTCCCTGGCCTTCATGAGCGCTATTGGCATTACGCCTGAATCGCAACCAGACCTGCGCCGGGTGGAGTTCTTCACCAGCCATGAGGCCCTGCTCTTGGGCTTTGAAGAGGCCATGACCCGCGTCGATTCCACATCGGGCGATTGGTACGACACCTCGGCCCACATGTTGTGGATTGGTGAGCGCACGCGCCAGCTCGACGGTGCGCACATCGAATATATGCGCGGCATCAAGAACCCTATCGGCATCAAGTGCGGCCCGACCATGGAGCCGGACGACCTGCTGCGTCTGATCGATGTGCTGAACCCGCACAATGAGGCTGGCCGTCTGACCCTGATTGGTCGCTTTGGCTCGGACAAGATCGCTGATCGCTTGCCGCGCCTGATGGCCGCGACCAAGAAGGCCGGACGTTCCGTGGTCTGGTCGACCGATCCTATGCATGGCAATACCTTGAAGGCCTCCAATGGCTACAAGACCCGTCCGTTCGACCGGGTCCTGAGCGAGGTGCGTAGCTTCATCGAGGTCGCGCAGGCCGAAGGGGTTCACCCTGGCGGCGTCCATCTGGAAATGACCGGTCAGAACGTCACCGAGTGCATCGGCGGCGCGCGGGCCCTGTCAGAGGACGAACTGTCCCACCGCTATCACACCCACTGCGATCCCCGCCTCAATGCCGATCAGGCCTTGGAGCTGTCGTTCCTCGTGGCTGAGAAGCTAAAGAGCGCCCGCATGGCTGACGCTCTGGCTAAGGCTGTAGGCTAGGACGGATCGGGAAGCGTCGCCTTCAGCCTTTTCCCGGCTGAGGCGCGCGGTCCCTTGGCCTCGTGCAGGGTTCCGGCCACGCCGAGACCCCAAGCGGGCATATTGTTGTAGACGTTCTCATATTGGCCGGGCGAGATCAGATAGGTCTCGTGCCAGATGCCGACGTCTCCGTCTGATCCGACGCTCTTGTTGAAGGCTTGCCAAGCGGGCAGGTGAGCCCTGTCCTTATCCTTCGCATAGGCCTCTAGGTCTTCGAAGCTGCGCCAATATTGCGTCACGACGATATTGGGGAAGGCAAACAGGGTCTGGGCATGGAGCATGCCAAGCTCTGGGTTCTTATAGAGCTCGATGATCATACGCGGCATGGCGGTGGCGACCGGCCACCACTTCCAGACCTTCCACCATCTGTTGACCCTCATCCCGATCAGGAACAGCACAAAGCTGCCATCGGCTTCTGCGGCCATGCGTTGTTTGATGATTTGGGCCATGAGGGCATCTCCTGAGGTGCCCCAATTTCTACGTCTATTCTAAAGGGCGTCAATCGGCTGTTGATCAGGCGACGTGGCGTCCATTGTCCGTGACCAGAGCCGGGAAGGCGGCTGGGCGGTAGGCCGTGCGATCAGCGTGGGACAGGGTAAGACCGCTTACGCGGATATCGTCCCCCTCGAACTGCACGGTGAGGGGCTGGAGCAGGCATAGGAAGCGATCACTGAGGCCGGACGGGCCGGTGAGGGGCGCTAGCATCAACTGATAATGCCGCTCCGACCCCTTTTGGGTTTGGCCTTGAGCCGAGAGGACGCAAGGCTCGACCTGAACGCGGCTATTTTCAATCAGTCCCGAAATGATCGCGCGGCTGTTGGCATCAAACAGATCAAGGAGGTTTCGCCCATGCGGGGATCGACCCAGAGTGAGATCGACAAAGCCGCCGGCCAAACGGATCGGATAGGCCCCCTTGGCTTGGCGACCGACGATCAGTATCTGGGGCAGGACGGCTAAAAAATCACCGGGATAGATCGCAGCCCTTAGCGGCGCCTTGAATCCAGCCTTCTTGTCGGACCAGTAGCCGATCAGTTCAGTGATGTTCTTATGATGAGACATAGCCCGCTTTCCGTCACGTGGCGGGACAATGAAGTTCCGCATGAGGCTTGCAGGCGCGTTCCGTGCCAGCGCTTTCTGTCCCGTTTTGGATCAGTTGGCAGGCTTGGGATCGAAGCGGCTGTTCAGTTGCGCCTCGATCCCGTTTGTTGCAGTCTGTCTTAGTTGACCTTTTCCGGCACGACCTGAAGGCGCCAAGCCTTGTCAGAGGTCAGATAGGCCTTGGCCAGCTTTTGAATGTCGGCAGGCGTGACCTTGGCAATCTGGGCCAAGCGCGAGCGTTCTGCCGGTAGGCTATAGCCATCGGTCTGGGCACCAGACAGAACGCCGATCCAATAGGCGTTGCTCTGACGATCCTTTTCGATCCCTTCGAGCTTCGGCTTTTTGGCCCGGTCGAGCTCATCTTGGCTGATGGGCTTGTCGCGAAGGTCGGCGGCGATCTTATCCAGATCGGCAAAGAAGCCCGCCAGTCGCTCGGGCGGTGTTTCCACGCCCGCTGAGACATAACCATAGCCCGGATAGACCTCTGAGCTTTCGGAGTCGGTCCAAGGCGAATAGGTCGCGCCTTGCTTTTCGCGGAACTCGTCGGTCATCCGCAGGCTCAGGACCTCGCTTAGCAATTCAAAGGTGCGCGCCTCCTGCATATTGCTGCCAAAATCGTGGGTCGGCCAGGCGACAAAACCAATGGCCTGATCGGGCCTACCCTTGTGGGTCAAGAGAACCGGCTTTTCCGTCGCCTTGGGGAAGCTCACCCCCTTGCCATCGGCAGGCGTGACCTGATCGGGGCGAGTGGGCAGGGCCCCAAAGGTCGCTGCTACCGCTTCAATTGCATGATCAACCGTGATGTCGCCCACCACGACCACCTCGATGGGGCCTTGGGTCAGGTCCGGCTCGACCATGGCCCGGAAGTCCTCGGCCTTGGCGTTGGTGATCTCCTCATTGGTCGGGAAGGCCCAGCGCCGATCATTATTGTACAGCAGGCGGCGCAGGTTGCGGGACATGATCCCGCCCGGCGTTGCATCCAACTGAGCATTGGCCGAGCTATAGATGCTCTTGGCGCGGCGTACGCCCAAGGTCCGCCAGCCGGGCTCTTTGATATAGGCGGCGAGCAGTTGCAACTGGGTATCCAAGTCTTGCGGCCGGGTGATACCGTCCATGATCGCGGCATCGTCGCCAAGCGCCAAGCCGCTGCTATAGATCTTGCCGGTGAACAGCTTTTCCAACTGTTCATTGGTAATGTCGCTCAGGCCGCCCTCGGTAAAGGCCCAGCCGGGCATCCAGCCGAGCCCGTCCTTGTCCTTGGGCAGGTCAAGCTTGCCATTGCCCATCCGAACGCGAATGCGGATCTGATCTTGCGTGAATTTGGTTTGCTTCACCGTCAGGCGAAGCCCGTTGTTAAAGCGCAGGAACACCGTATCCAGATCGGCGATCTCCTGCCGATCCACCACCTGACCCGGCGTGCCAAACTTGTCATGGGTCCAGGTTACGGCCTCTTGCACGGTCGGTGCCGTAAGAGGGACGGCGTCCGCTTCCTTGAACGCCTCGAGCACAGCCTTCTCACCGCCCTTAATTTCAGTGGGGGAGGCGACGAGGATCAGAGGCCCCACGCCACTAAAGGCCTGACGGACCTGCTGGGACACGGTGTCGGCCTTGAGA
>CAISGS010000140.1 GCA_903884915.1 uncultured Caulobacteraceae bacterium
AGGCAAGCGCCAAGCCATCGCCATCCGCGTCAATCCCGATGTCAGCGCGGGCGGCCATGCCAAGATCGCGACGGGCAAGTCTGAAAACAAGTTCGGGGTCTCGTTTGCAGAGGCCTTGAGGCTCTATGCCAAGGCCGAATCCCTGCCCTCGATCCATGCGGCGGGCGTGGCCTGTCACATTGGCAGCCAGATCACCGACCTGACGCCGATGCGCGAGGCCTTTGCCAAGATGCGCGGGCTCGTCGAAAATCTGCGCCAGCATGGCCACAAGGTCGAGCGACTAGACCTCGGCGGTGGGCTGGGCGTTCCCTATTTCAATCAGCCAACACCACCCGCGCCTGACGCCTTCGCGGCCATGGTCGCCGAGGTGACTCAAGGGCTAAATGTGCAACTGGCCTTCGAGCCAGGACGAATGATCGCGGCCAATGCTGGGGTTCTGATCTCCGAAGTCATTCACGTCCATGAACGGCCAGAGGGGCGCAGGTTCCTCGTGCTCGATGCCGGGATGAACGATCTGATCCGTCCGGCCATGTATGACGCCTACCACGCGATCAGTCCCTTAAAGGAACCCGCGGGGGACGCAGGCCTTGTGACCTATGATGTGGTCGGCCCGGTGTGCGAGACCGGCGACACCTTCACCCGTGATCGGGACCTACCCCCCTTGGGGGCAGGTGATCTGGTCGCGTTCCTGTCGGCGGGGGCTTACGGCGCGGCCATGTCGAGTGAATATAATAGCCGCCCTCTGGTGCCGGAGGTTCTGGTCAAGGGCGAGCACTATGCGGTGATCCGTCCCCGTCCGACCTATGAAGAGATGCTGGCCCGCGAACCCATGGCCCCTTGGCTGAAGGCCTAGTCGTCCAAGGCGCCAATACCCGAAAGACCGCGAAGGCGTCCGCCCTCATCCATGCCATAGCCGACCAAGAACCGAGCCGGGGCTTCCCAGGCGACAAAGTCAGGCTCCATGGCGCGGGGCGTGGGCCAAGGCTTGCGGGCAAAGACGGCGCTCAAGACCTCTGCGGCCCCGGCCTGTTTGACGATCTGCACAGCGTGGCTGAGGGACAGGCCCGTATCGAATACGTCATCGAGCAGAAGGACCTGCCGTCCCGTGACCGGGCGCTGAAGCCCGGCCTGCACGCGAACAGAACCGCTAGACCGAGTCTCATCGCCATAGGATGAGAGCCACAGGGCGTCGAACAGGGGATTACGACCAAGGTCCGAGAGCGCCCGCGTCATATCGGCCGCAAACCAAATGCCGCCGGTCAGCAAGCAGACCACCACCGTGTCATCGGTAATCTGTGGCGCAATCTGTTTGGCCAAGTCGGACACATGTCGCGCGACGTCTGCTGAGGTCAGCAGCAGGGTCGGCTCGGGCCGATCACTCATGACCTTTAGCGGCCCCATGGGTCGGGTCCGGTTTGACAATCGCGGCCTTGGCTGGGACAGCCTTTGCAGGCGCTGTATGGGCCTCCCCGCCTGCACCCTCAGCGCCATGCAGCGCATAGGGAGAACCAGCAGGTAGGGGCTTTACGTCCTTCGCCGCACCGTGGGGTGGTGCAGAGGCGGCTGGCCCTGGCATTTTTTCGGAGCCGTCCGCTGCAGGGGCCTTTTGAACCGGCTTGTCGAGCACGAAATCAACATCCATGTCCCGAGCCAGAGCGGGGGGATCGATGATCGAGACCGCGAAATAGCGCACCGCTCCAACTGGAATGGTCACCCCATCGGGTTTGGCGATCTGGACCGCCACAGTCTTTCCGGCAGGATCGGTCAAGGTGATGCGCAGGGGCGGTGCAATCAGGGCGCTGTGCGAGACATTACGAATGGCACCCGTGACCGACAGGGCGGCGTGGCCGTCCTTAAGGATACGATCGGCCTTGATCCCTTCAAGGGCCAATCCTGTCGGGTTGGGGGCGAGGCCAACAAGGGCAAAGGCGCTGGCCGACTGAGGCCACATCCGCACCACATCAGCGCGCATCACCACCGCCGCTGCGATCGAGGCCACCAGCACCGCCGCCAAAACCCCAGTGATCACCATCGGTGAAATCTGAGGCGCAGCCTTTTTACGGCTGCGCGCCTGAGCGGCAAACATCATCGGGCCATCGTCAGAAGCGGCCGTGGCAGTTTGAGCAGCCTCTTGAGCTTCCTTTTGACGCTGCGCCCGGCGGGCGGCGGCACCCTCTGCGCGCTGTTCATCGGTGACGACCGGCGCAGGCCCATCGCCCTCTTGCGGTAAGGTCGCTAACCAACGCTCACCACAGGATGCACAGCGCACAGTCCGTCCCTCGCTACCAATCTTGGCATCGTCAACGAAATAGCTGGTGGCGCAGGCGGGACAGGTCAGTATCATGGCAGTCGAATCGGAAGCTCCAATGGTCGACCTAACGACGTTGCCTATTTCCGTCACTCTGTCCAGAAGCGCTGGCGTGCCCCTTGATAGAACTCGCCAACAGAGATCAGACTGACACCATCGTTCGATTTGATGGCGTAGGGTTACGCTATGGTCGTGCGCCAGAAACTCTACAGGATTTGAGCTTCGAGCTAAAGGCCGGGAGTTTTCATTTCCTGACCGGCCCGTCCGGAGCCGGAAAGAGCTCGCTCCTCAAGCTGATCTATCTGGCCCACCGCCCGTCGCGGGGCCGGATTGAGCTGTTTGGTCAGGACATTGGCCGGGCCAAACGTAAGGATCTGCCCTTCTTGCGGCGCCGGATCGGGGTCGTGTTTCAAGAGATGCATCTGTTGGAGCACCTCACCGCGTTCGACAATGTCGCCCTGCCGATGCGCCTTGCTGGACAGAAGCCCGCGACCTACCGTACCGATATTGCTGAGCTCTTGCAGTGGGTTGGGTTGGGGACCAAGATGCACGCCATGCCCGAAACCCTGTCCGGCGGCGAACGTCAAAGGCTGGCCATTGCCAGAGCCGTGGTGGCCCGTCCTGAGATCATCTTGGCCGATGAGCCGACCGGCAATCTGGATCACGAGATGGGCCAGAGAATTCTCAAACTCTTTAACGAGTTGAACCGCCTCGGCACGACCGTGCTGATCGCCAGCCATGATCTGGATCTGGTCGCCAGTTCGGGCAGGCCCGCCTTCAATATCGAAAGCGGCCGCCTGACCTCGCCCTACATGGACGCGACGGAGGACGATCCTGCCGATGATCTCGGCTTGGTGGCCAGCGGCGAGCCAGAGTTCATCTATCGCCGGCCCCTCACCCTTTCCGAAGAGGACCGTCTCGAGGATGAAGGGCCATGAGCATGGCCTTCAATCCCGCACGCTGGAAACCCGCCGCCCTTCTGCCGCATGAAGAGGCCCATGACGGGGCCCTGGTCTTTGTGGTCGCGGTTCTATGCTTCTTGGCCTGCGCGACGGCAATCTTCGCGATCAGCGCTGATCGTGCCGCCCAAGGCTGGGCCAATCAGTTGCAAGGCTCGGCCACGGTCATCATTCGCACCAAGGGTAGCGAGTCTCCGGACATGGCCGCTAGCCGCGCCGCAGAGGCCTTGGCTGGAACGCCAGGGGTCGCGCAGGCGCTAGTCCTCGAGCGCGCCAAGGCCGAGGCCCTGCTCGAGCCTTGGCTGGGCAAGGATGGCATCATTAAAGACTTGCCGGTCCCACGTCTGGTAACGGTTGAGCTAGACCCATCAGCGCCCGCCAGTGCTAAAGCCCTCGACAATGCCTTGCGGGCCGCCGGTGTCGATGGAACCGTCGATGACCATAGTCTTTGGATGCAGGACATAATCCACGCTGGACAGATCGCCCGGATCGCGGCCGTCAGCCTCTTTGCCCTCATGGCCCTTGCCGCCGCCTCTGTAATTGCCTTTGCGACCCGAGCGGGCCTGTCGGCCAGACATGATGTGGTCGAGATCATGCACCTGACCGGCGCGACCGACGGCTTCATCGCCAACCTGTTTCAGGCCCGCTTTGCCGCCATGGCCGCGTTGGCCGGGCTGCTGGGCGGGGGCGCGGCTGCCTTGTTGGCCGCAGGCATAAGGCTGGTCGGCGGCGGCTATGGCCTGATACCAGTCCTTCCCATAGGCTGGCTTGACCTGCTGGTGGCTGTCCCCAGTCCCTTAATCGCTGGGCTGGTCGCGGCGATTGCTGCACGGGTTACGGCCCTTGGTCTGATAAGGGCCATGCCATGAGAAGTTTGGCGCTGTTCTTCATCCTGATTCTGATCTGGGCAACGGGCCTTTTGGCCTTTTCCGCGCGGGTTGACGCCTTTACTCCCGCCGCAGAGCCCGAGCGCGCCGATGGGATCGTGGCCCTGACCGGCATATCGACCGACCGCATCCGTGAGGCCATGAAACTGCTCGAAGAGGGCAAGGCCCAGCGCATGCTGGTCTCGGGCGTCAATCGCGACGCCACCCGCGACGATATTCGCGGCGTCGCCAAGGCGACCCGGCGGATCTATGACTGCTGTGTGGATCTTGGTTTTCAAGCCGCAGACACACTGGGCAATGCCACCGAGACCGCCGCATGGGTCAAGGCCAAGAACTATCAGAGCCTGATCGTGGTGACCTCGGACTATCACATGCCTCGCAGCCTTTTGGAGCTGCACGCGGCCCTTCCGACCGTGAAACTGACGCCCTATGCGGTCAAGACTGATGATTTGGCCGCTAAGCACTGGTGGCGCACCGCGCCTAGTGCCAAACGGATGATCATGGAATATAACAAATACTTGGCCATCCTATCGCGTGAAGCCTTCATCAGCCTTGGGCCGAAGGAAGAGGATCGAGCCGTTCCCGATAAGGCCGCTGGAGGCGAGACGTTTTGACCCTGATACGGTCCCTACTATTTACCGTTTGGCTATTCTTTTGGACAGCCTTGCTGGGTACAGCCTACCTGCCACTGCTGGTCTTTCCGCGCCGATATATGGCTTGGTGCCTGAGGGTTTGGGCCCATGTCATGCTGTTCGGTCTGCGTTGGATTAACGGGATTAAGATCGAAATACGCGGGCAAGAGCACATCCCAACCGGAGCAGCTCTAATTGCGGGCAAGCATATGGGCATGCTCGACACCATCGTGCCCTTTGTGGTCCTGCCTGACGTCTGTTTCGTCATGAAGCGGGAACTGACCTACATCCCGCTATTCGGCTGGCACGCCATGAAGGCGACCATGATCTGGATTGATCGGGGGGCAGCGGCTAAGGCCCTGCGCAAGATGGTGACAGACGCGCAAGAGCGCTTCACCCAAGAACGGCAGTTGGTGATTTTCCCCGAAGGTACCCGCAAGGCCCCGGGGGCGGAACCGGACTATAAGCCCGGCGTGGCCGCGCTCTATCGCGACCTCAACCTGCCCTGCACCCTGATCGCCACCAATTCAGGCGTCCATTGGCCAGCAAAGGGCCTTGCCAAACATGCGGGCACCGTGGTGTTCGAATTTCTCGAACCGATCCCCGCAGGCCTGCGCCGGGGTGAATTTATGAAAGAGATGCAGAACCGTATCGAGACGGCGAGCAACGCCCTACTGGCTGAGGGCCTCTAGAGGCCTAAGGCGCTGACGCCCCCTCTAGGGAAGCGCCAGCGATCCTTGACCATCCCCCATGAAGGGGACGCCCCGGCCTGAGCCGGGGACTGTCTTTATCGTCCGGTTGGCATGTCCTTAAAGGCCACGTCCTTGTCGACGCGGACATCGCCCGGCAGGCCAAGGACCCGTTCGGCGATGATGTTCTTCAAGATTTCATCGGTACCACCGGCAATGCGCAGGCCAGGGGCCCACATCAGGCTTTGCTGGAAGGCCGCTTCCATCGGCGCAATGGCCGTGTCGGTGATGATGCCGAACTGATCTTCCAGTTCGATCGCCGAGTTGGATAGGTCTTGCAGTTGGTTGGCCGAGATGATCTTGCCGATCGAGCTTTCGGGTCCCGGCGTCTGGCCACGCGACAGGGCGGTCATGGTGCGGAAGCGGGTCAGCTTCAGACCTTCAGCCTGCACATACCAGTCAGCGAGCTTTTCACGGAACGCGTCATTGGCCAGCGCGTTGCCGTCTTCGGTGACGGTGCTGCGGGCCAGAGCCATGATCTCGGCATAGTTGGGGCCGGTCGAGCCGCCAACGGCCAGACGCTCGTTCATCAGGGTGACCAGAGCGACCTTCCAGCCGTCTCCCACCGCGCCGAGGCGCTGGCTGTCATTGATGCGCAGGTCGGTGAAATAGACCTCGTTGAAGTTCGAACCGCCCGACATCTGGTGGATTGGACGCACTTCGACGCCTGGAGCCTTCATATCGATCCAGAACATGGTCAGACCCTTGTGCTTGGGCACATCAGGGTTGGTGCGGACGAGCAGGATACCAAAATCGCAATAGTGCGCGCCCGAGGTCCAGACCTTTTGACCGTTAATCACCCAGTCATCGCCGTCCTTGACCGCACGGGTGCGCAGACCGGCAACGTCCGAACCGGCGGACGGTTCGGAGAAGAGCTGACACCAGATTTCCTCGCCGCGCACGGCCGGAGCCACAAAGCGCTGCTTGGTCTCATCATTGGCAAAGGCCATGACGGTGGGAACGCACATGCCAAGACCGATGTCGAAGAAGCCGCGCGGCACGTCGAACTTGGACTCTTCTTGGTTATAGATGACGTTCTGGATCGGCGTGGCGCCGCGGCCACCCAGGGACTCGGGCCAAGTCATGCAGGTGAAACGGGCTGCTGCCTTGGTCGCTTGCCAAGCCTTGGCCAGCTTCAAGATTTCAGGCTCCGACATCTTCTTGGTGTCGACCTTCTTAGGGGCGTTGGCTTCGAGCCAGGTGCGCACTTCGATGCGGAAGGCGGCTTCTTCGGGGGAGTCGTTGAAGTCCATGATGGTCTCCGGTCTTTTGAGGCTAGCGCTGAGCCACAATAGGCAGCGCTGAAATTTGAGGGGTGAGATAGTTCGCTTAGGCGCGGCGACTAGGCCGCGTTACGACGTTCCAACTGCTGCACGAGACGCTCTTTCCAGACCTTTGGGGCCCCGGCCACGAGGGCCAGTTGGCGCGAGCGGCGATAGTAGAGGTGGCAGTCCACCGCCCAGGTAAATCCCATACCGCCGTGGGTTTGGACATTTTCCTTAGAGGCAAACCAGAAGGCTTCGCTGGAGGCCACACGCGCCGCCGCCGCCGCGATCGGCAGTTCAGCCGCGCCAACATTCAGAGCCCACGCGCCGAAATAGGCGTTGGAACGGGCGAGCTCGTTCTTCACATACATATCGGCCAGCTTGTGCTTGATCGCCTGATAACCCGCAATGGTGCGACCAAAGGCATAGCGGTCCATGGCGTAGTCCTTGGCCATTTCCAAGCAGCGGTCCGAACCGCCCAGTTGCTCGAAGGCCAAGAGGACGGCGGCGCGGTCAAACACCGCTTCGGTCAGGGCAAAGCCTTCGCCTGCATCGCCCAGACGCTCAGCGGCAGCACCGCTGAAGCTGATCTTGGCAACGCTTCGCGTAGGATCAAGGGTCTTGAGGGTCTCGCGTGTGACGCCAGCGCCCGCCAACTCGACCAAGAACAGGCCAGGCTTGCCGCCTTCATTGGCCAACACCACCGCTAGGTCAGCAATGTCACCGTCCGTGACAGGGATCTTCACGCCGGTCAGCTTACCGCCGACAACATTGGCCTGCAGGTTGGCCGCATTGACCACGCCTGGACCTTCAGAGGTCGCGAAAGCGCCAATCAGTTCGCCCGCTGCGATCTTAGGCAGCCACTTGGCCTTTTGGGCGTCAGAACCGGCCAGCATCAGGGCTTCAGCGAGGAAATAGACCGTCGAGGCAAAGGGGATCGGGGCGCAGGCGCGGCCCAACTCTTCGGCAATGGCGCAAAGCTCAACCCTGCCAAGACCAAGGCCACCATGCTCTTCAGGGATAGCGGCACCGAGCCAACCTTGGGCGCCTACGCCCTTCCAGAGATCGGCATCGTAGGACAGTTCGGCATTGTCCAGCACCTTGCGCACATGGGCCGAGGTACAGTTGCCATCGAGGAACTTGCGCGCCTCGTTCTTCAAAAATTTCTGATCGTCGGAATAATCGAAATTCACGGCTATTAGCCTCCTGCCCATGGTGCCCGCCCACGGTGGGGCGGCATCCTGTTGTTCCTTGGCCGACAAGATAGACAGTTCCGGGGGATAGGGAAGACTGACCTCGCGTCAAGAAATTCACGAATTCGAATTGTTGCGTCGGTTTGGCGGATTTTGACCGTTCTCAAGTCTGACAAAGACGTAATTTGATCTTGGCCTTGGTTCGGAGGACGATGGGGCTCGAACTGG
>CAISGS010000141.1 GCA_903884915.1 uncultured Caulobacteraceae bacterium
GGCTATTCCCCCCGGGTGACCGCAGAGCGCTATCAGGCTGCGAGTGTGCAAGCCGATGCCGCCCTGAAGGCCGCCCAATCTCGGCGACTGAACCGCGTGATCCGCGCTCCGTTTTCCGGTGTTGTGGGGCTGTCTGACGTGGCGCCGGGCGCTTTGATTGCTGCCGGTGGTCCGATTGTGTCTTTGGATGATTTGGGGGTCGTGCGGATCGACTTTCCTGTGCCGGACCGTTTCTACGCTCGTTTGCACAAGGGTATGGTCCTGACCGCTAAGGTCGACGCCTATCCGGACGTTCAGTTTAAGGGTGCAGTCGCGGAGGTCGATACGCGCATCGACGAGCGGACAAGATCGGTCCGCGCGCGTGCTGAGTTTGCCAATCCCGACGGGCGTCTGCGCCCCGGCATGCTGGCCAAGGTGGTGGTCGAAGAGGGTGTGCGCTCAGCTCTTGCCGCGCCCGAAGCCGCCGTTCAATTTGAGGGCGAGCAGGCCTTTGTCTATACCATCATCAAGGATGACGGAAAGGGCGATGGCCCAGGCATGGGTCAGAGGGCTGGCAAGCGGAAGAAGATGCCTGAGGGCATGGCCGCCAACGCGCCTAAGGGCCCGAAGATGATCGCCCATCGTCAAACCATCGTCGTGGGTGCGCGTCAGAATGGCTATGTTGAGGTCGTGTCAGGCCTTCGCGCAGGCGAAACCATTGTTGCCGACGGTATGAACCGGGTGCAGCCCGATCAGGCTGTGCGGGTCGGAAAGCCTGACGGTGCGGGCTTCGGTGGGGCCGGTAAGGGTCATCGTCCCGGTGGCCCGAGCGGTGCGCCGGGTGCGGGCGGTAAGTGGTCGAAGGGGGCGGCTGAATGACCCTTTCGGACCTCTCTGTCCGCCGACCGGTCTTTGCTGCAGTCGGGGCCATTATCCTCTGTGTGATCGGCTTGGCCGCCTATTTCGCCTTGCCTGTGCGCGAACTCCCCGACGTCGACTCTCCTGTCGTGTCGATCTACACCAGCTATCGCGGCGCATCGGCGGAGGTGGTTGAGGAACGCATCACTCAGGTCATTGAGCGCCAAGTCGCCGGCATTCAGGGTATCGACCGGGTTAAGTCGAACAGCCGTGATGGCTCGTCGCGCATTTCGATTACCTTTGATCTGTCACGCAATATCGATTCAGCGGCCAATGACGTGCGCGATGCCGTCTCGCGAGTGACCTCGCAACTGCCCAATCAGGCCGATCCGCCACAGATTTCCAAGGCCCAGTCGGACGGCGGCTCCTTGATCTTTATGAACCTGGTCTCGACCACATATGACAAGCTGGAATTGGCTGACTATGCCAACCGCTATCTGGTGGAGCGACTGTCGACCATTCCGGGTGTCGGTCAGGTCGGCTTGGCCGGTGCGCAGATCTATTCCATGCGCGTTTGGCTGGATGCAGATGCTCTGGCAGCGCGCGGCCTGACGGTGGACGATGTCGACACCGCGCTTCAGACCCAGAATGTTGAGTTGCCCGCCGGCGCGCTGGAATCCAGTGCCAAAGACTTCACGATCCGGGTCAAGCGTGGCTATTCCTCGGCCAAAGAGTTCGCCCAACTGCCCATCGTGCCTGCGGGCACGCGCAGCTCGGCCGTTCAGGTCAATGGCGTGACCAATGCCAATGGTCTGGGATCCCCGGTCCTCACCCGCCTTGGTGATGTGGCCCGGGTAGAGGAGGGCCCCGATGAGCGGCGGCGCCTGTTCCGCTCCAATGGCGTGGCGCAGGTCGGCATATCGCTCAGCCGTCAGGCCCAAGCCAATGACTTAGAAATTTCCAAAGCCGTGACCAAGGAATTGGCCGCGATCAGCCAGACCCTGCCGCCCGGCATGGAGTTGGTCGTTACGGTGGATAGTTCGACCTTCACCAAAGAGGCTATCCGAGACGTCTGGTGGACGATGGGCATTTCTTTGGCCCTGGTCGCAGGCGTGAATTTCTTGTTCCTCGGAACATGGCGCGCCGCCCTGATCCCGTCAGTGGTGGCACCGATCTGTATTCTTTCGACCTTCATCATCCTCGCGCCATTGGGCTTTTCGATCAATCTGTTGACCCTGTTGGCCTTGGTCTTGGCCATCGGTCTGGTTGTCGATGATGCCATTGTGGTGGTGGAGAATATCCAACGCCGCATCGACGAGGGCGAACCTCCGCTGTTAGCCGCCGAACGCGGTGCCAAGCAGGTCTTCTTTGCCGTTATCGCAACCACCATCGTCCTGTTGTCGGTGTTCGCGCCCCTAATGGCGCTGCCCGGCTATATTGGGCGTCTGTTTGTCGAGCTTGCGGTCGCCATCGCTGCTGCTGTGGCCTTCTCGGCGGTTCTGGCCTTGAGCCTGTCGCCTATGCTGGCCTCGAAACTGCTGCGTCCATCGGCGGGCGGAACCTGGCTGTCGGTTCGCGTCGATCGGGTCATGGAGGCCATGCGGGTTTCCTATCGGGCGTCGCTTGAGATGCTGACTGCAGAGCGCAAGGCGGCGGGCGGCGTCTTGGGTATGGTCCTGTTTATGGGCGTTATGGCCGGTGGCATCTTCATCATGCTGCCCAAGGAACTGGTGCCCAGCGAAGATCGAGGACGGGTCGACATCTCGCTACAAGCCCCCGAGGGCGCGGGCTACGACTATACCGTCGGGGTTATGCTCAAGGCAGAGGCCTATTTTAAGAGCCTGTACGACAAGGGTGAGGTCGAGCGGTACAATATCGGCGTCCCTCGCTTTGGCTCGTCACAGGGCAATTCTGGCTCTGGTATTTTGGTTCTCAAGGATTGGACGGATCGTAAGGTCACCGCTGACCAGATCGCGGCGCAAACCAACAAGGCCCTGTCGAACCTGACCGAAGCGCGGGTCGTGGCCAGCGTTCGTGGGCCGTTCCAGCGCTCTGGCGGTGGCGGTTCGGGTAACAATGTCGATCTGATTGCCGCCGGTAATGACTATGAGGACTTGGCCCTCTGGATCGATCCGATCTTTAAGGCTGCGCAGGGCAATCCGGGTCTCGCCCGTCCTCGTCTGAACTTTGAACCAACCTCGCCGCGCCTGCTGGTCGAACTGGACCGCGATAAGGCCGCGTCCTTGGGCGTATCGGCTCAAGCCGTTGGCCGAGCGCTGGAGACCATGTTCGGATCACGCAAGTCCACCACCTACATCAAGGGTGGTCAGGAATATGACGTCATTCTGCAGACCGACCTTGAAAAGCGCCGGACCGAGCAGGACCTCAATACCCTTTATGTTCGGGCCAATTCGGGTGAACTTGTGCCTCTGGCTTCGGTGGTGAAGACCTCGGTTCGCGGCGATACGCCCGATCGTGAGCGGATCAACCGCCAACGGTCTGTGACCCTGACCGCAGAGTTGAACCCCGGCTACACGGTCGAGGAGGCCGTGCAGTTCTATCGCGATCAGGCCGCTGAGCAGCCCAGCAAGGGTGTCACCATCCTGTGGGGCGGTGTGGCTAAGGACTATTTGGAAGCCAGCGGGGGTATTTCCTTTGCCTTTGGTATGGCCCTGCTCTTGGTGTTCTTGGTTCTGGCGGCGCAGTTTGAAAGCTGGATCCATCCGGCCGTGATTATGCTGACCGTGCCCCTTGCGGCCTTGGGCGGACTGTTTGGCCTGCTGATGGCGGGGTCTTCGATCAATACCTATAGCCAGATCGGGCTGATCATTCTGGTCGGGGTTGCGGCCAAGAACGGCATCTTGATCGTCGAGTTTGCCAATCAGCTACGCGATGATGGCTTGAAGATCCGCGAGGCGGTGATTGAGGCCTCGGTGGTGCGCCTGCGTCCGATCATTATGACCTCGATCTCAGCAGCCTGTGGAGCCTTGCCCTTGATTTTGGCCTCTGGACCCGGGGCCGGCAGTCGCAAGACCATCGGTGTGGTCATCTTCTCGGGGTCGATCTTTGCTACCCTGCTGACCCTGTTCGTGGTGCCGGTGATCTATAATCTCTTGGCGCGCTACACCAAGTCGCCGGACTGGACCGCACGGCAGATCGAGACCTTCGAAAAAGACATGGCCTAGGCCCGCAACCCCGTCAGTATGACCTGACGGGGTTGGCGTCTTGCGCGGCGCACCTTAGAAGGGGGCATCCTTCTTTTTTCTTTTCGGCGCGCCCCCCATGCATGACATCAAGGCAATTCGCGATAATCCAGAGGCCTATGATGCGGCCTGGGCCAAGCGTGGGCTTGCGCCTCAGTCTTCCGCCATTCTCGCCATCGACCAGCGCCTGCGCGCCGCCCAAACGGCGGGGCAGGAGGCTCAGTCTAAGCGCAATGACGCCTCCAAGCTGATCGGTCAGGCCAAGGGCCGCAAGGATGAGGCCGAAGCTGCGCGCCTGATGGAAGCCGTTGAGGGCTACAAGATCGATCTGGCCGCTGCGGGCGATGCTGAAAAGGTCGAGTCTGAGGCCTTGAGGGGCCTTCTCGCCTCGCTGGCCAATCTGCCTGCCGACGATGTGCCGCTGGGCGAGGACGAGCACGGCAATGTCGAGGTCCGCCGCTGGGGGGACCCTAAGGACGTGCCCGCCGCCACGCTGAACAAACCCAAGGACCATGTCGATCTGGGCGAGGGCCTGGGCATGATGGATTTCGACGCTGCCGCCCGCATGAGCGGCGCACGATTCGTGGTCCTGAAGAACCAACTCGCGCGGCTGGAGCGGGCACTTGGCCAGTTCATGCTCGACATGCAGACCGTCCAGAACGGCTATCTGGAGGTCTCACCGCCCCTGCTGGTCAAGGACGAGGCCCTCTATGGTACGGGCCAGTTGCCGAAGTTTGCCGAGGACCTGTTTCGCACCACGGGCGATCACTGGCTCATCCCCACCGCGGAGGTCTCCATCACCAATATTGTGCGTGAGCAGATCGTAGCGACCGAGGACCTGCCCCTGCGCATGACCGCCCTGACGCCGAGCTTCCGGTCTGAGGCCGGGGCATCGGGACGCGATACGCGCGGCATGATCCGCCAGCATCAGTTCTATAAGGTCGAGCTGGTCTCGATCACCACGCCCGAACAGTCCGAAGAGGAACATCTGCGCATGGTCGGTTGCGCCGAGGGCGTGCTCAAGGCGCTGGGCCTGCCGTTCCGCACCATGTTGCTCTGCACCGGCGATATGGGCTTTGGTGCGCGCAAGACCTATGACCTTGAGGTCTGGTTGCCGAGCCAGAACACCTATCGCGAGATCAGTTCCTGCTCCAACTGCGGTGACTTCCAAGCCCGGCGCATGGATGCAAGGTTCAAGGCTGCAGGCGAGAAGGGCACGCGCTTTGTCCACACGCTCAACGGTTCGGGTCTGGCGGTCGGTCGCACGCTGGTGGCGGTGCTGGAAAACTATCAGCAGGCCGATGGCAGCATCGTGATCCCGGAGGCCTTGGTGCCCTATATGGGCGGCGTGACCCAGATCGGTGGCAAGGCCTAAGGCCGGACCATGCGCATCCTGCTGACCAATGATGACGGCATCCATGCCGATGGCCTCGCCTGCCTCGAAAAGATCGCCGCGGCGCTGTCCGATGATGTCTGGGTGGTTGCGCCTGAACGCGAGCAGTCTGGGGCGAGCCGTGCGGTGACTCTGTCCGAGCCCTTGCGGGTGCGCCACATCAGCGAGAAGCGTTTTGCCGTCTTGGGCACGCCTACCGACTGCACCCTTCTGGGCATTCAGGAACTGATCCCCGGCAAGCGGCCCGATCTGGTCCTGTCCGGCGTCAATCACGGCCAGAATATGGGCGAGGATGTCAGCATGTCGGGCACGGTTGCCGGTGCGATCCAAGGGATGGCCCTCGGGGTCCCATCGATGGCCCTCAGTCAAGCGCGCCGCATCCGCCATCAAGACCATCATATTCACTTCGCCACCGCCGAAGCTTTCGGACCCGGCGTGATCGGGCAGGTGCTCAAGGCCGGTTGGCCGAGCGACGTGGTGATCAACATCAATTTTCCTGATCTCGAAGCCTCTGAGGTCAAGGAGGTCGAGGTCACGCGGCAAGGCTTTCGCGACAATCCCCTGATCCAGGCCGAGCGGCGAACGGACCTGCGCAACAATGACTATTACTGGCTGGGCTTTCGCGGGCAGATGTCTAACCCCGCTGAGGGCACCGATTTGCGTGCCATTTATGATGGCAAGATCTCGGTCACGCCGCTCCACATCGACCTTACCCACAATGCCACAGTCCATGAGCTGAAAAAGGCTCTGGGCGGCACGCCGCCAAGAGGGTAGCAAGGTCCATGACCGATGAGCCAGACACAGACGACACCCGGCGCGCCCGCCTGATCTTGGGTCTGCGTTCGCAAGGCGTCACCGATCCCAACGTTCTGGGCGCGCTGGAGCAGACGCCGCGCGACCTGTTCGTGCCGGATCTGTTTTTGGACCGGACCTGGGAAGATTCGGCACTGCCCATCGCCTGCGGTCAGACCATCAGTCAGCCCTTTATTGTCGGCCTCATGACCCAAGCCCTGACCTTAGAGCCTCGCTCACGGGTTTTGGAGATCGGCACAGGATCAGGCTACCAAACCGCTGTGTTGGCGCGGTTGGCCCGCTATGTATATACGGTCGAACGCTATCGCACCTTGATGGGCGAGGCGGAAAAGCGGTTCAAGGCGCTCGACCTGACCAATATCATTACCCGGTTTGGAGATGGCGCTGAGGGCTGGCGAGATCAGGCACCTTTTGACCGTATTTTGGTCACAGCGGCGGCGCCCGGAGAGCCTAGAGAGCTCTTGTCGCAACTGAAGCCCTCCGGCGTGCTGGTCGCCCCGGTTGGTCGTGGGCCGGTCCAGAGCCTGATGCGTTATGCGGGCGATGGAAAGGGAGACTTTAAGGTGGAAACTCTCTGTGATGTCCGGTTCGTACCCTTACTTGAGGGTGTGGCGCGCGAACTATAACTTGTGGAATTATTTATTGATTTGCTTGAGTGGGCGGCATGGTAAATGGTGCCCGACCATGCCAACGGTGATTCCCGCCATCTTTCGTTTGGAGCGGCGATGAAAAAAGTCCTGATCTTGGCCTCGGCCCTTGCCCTCAGTGTGAGCCCCCTGAGCGGTGACGTCCTGCGCGCCGATGCTGCGACCCAAAGCAAGTCGGCCAAGCGGTCAATCACAAGCGCCGATTCTGACGGCACCTACACGGTGGTATCGGGCGATACGGTCGAGTCGATTGCCAAGCGCTTGGACATGACCCAAGCCGATCTGATTGAAATGAACGGCCTTAAAAAGCCTTACAAACTGTCCTTGGGCAAGGTTCTGAAGGTGACCCCTTCCAAGGCTGCCAAGTCCTCGTCACGGATAGACGCCAAATCCGACAGGGCCACAGACACCAAAGCCAAATCTAAGGATGTCAGCCCCTCGACCTACAAGGTTGCCAAGGGTGACACGGTGGGCGGTATCGCCAATCGAACCGGTGTGAGCCAAGCCGACATTATCGACCTTAATGGCTTGAAGCGGCCCTATGCCCTTAAGCTCGGCCAAGTTCTGACCCTCACCGATGCGAAGGTCGCTGTAGCGGCAGAACCCAAGGCTAAGGCCAAGTCACCCGAGCCATTGCCTGAGACCTCCAGCGCCACCTATCGGGTGAAAAGCGGCGATACGGTCGGCCTGATCGCTAAGCGTTTTAAGGTCAGCCAAGACGATATCATAACGCTAAACGACCTCAAAAAGCCCTATGGCCTATCGGTGGGCAAGGTCCTGAAGGTGCCGGGTCAGGCGGACGCGACGCCAAAGGTGAAGTCCGAAACCAAGCCCGCAACGGTCGCAGACGCGCCAGTGTCCGTCGAAACCTACAAGGTGGCTAGGGGCGACACAGTCGGTCTGATTGCCAAGCGATTGAAGGTCAGCCAGTCTGAGATCATTGCGCTGAATGGGCTGAAGAAGCCCTACGCCCTAACGCGCGGCAAGGTCATAAAGGTCCCCGGCTCGGCGGTCGCGTCAAGTCCGGTTGAGGCTGATGCTCCGCCCGCCATCGAAATCTCGACCCAGTCCTACGCGGCGCTGCCGAAGAACGTGCAGGGCGGCAAGGGCACCTACAAGGTCATGCGCGGCGATACGGTCGCTAGTGTAGCCCGGCGTCTGGGGATGGATAAGGACGATCTGATCCAGATGAACGGCCTGAAAAAGCCCTTTGCCCTGCCTAGGGGCAAGGTGCTGAAGGTTCCCGCACCGATGGTCTATGAGGTCCAACGCGGCGACACCTATTCAGACATTGCCAATCGCTTTGACGTCAGCCTCTCAGACCTGACCAAGCTAAACAAGACCACCTCCAGCAAGGGCCTGCGCCCCGGTCAGAAGATCAAGCTGCCCGCTGAAGTTCAGGCGCGTTTGGTGAAAAAGGCGCAAGCCGCTGAGCGCGCTGCGCAACAGGCCGCTGCCGACCGCGCCGAAGCCGCTCGTTTTGAAGCCGAGCAGGAAATCATTCGTCGTGAAGCGGCCAGGTTGGCCAATGAGCGGGCCCTTGCCGCCAAGCGCGCGGCGGATCAGGCTGCCGCGGCCCAGCCCCTCAATCAGCCCATGACCTCAACAACCCCGACCGTTCTGCCGCCCAAGCCGGTTGCTAACGGGACATTGCCGCCGCCCGTTCGGCCTGAGCCGAAGCCCGTGACCTTGCCGCCAGCACCGATGGTCAGCAACGAGACCAGTGCGCCCTCATCCGAAGCTGAAATCATTGCCTCAGGTCGCGGTCGCTTCCTGTGGCCCGTTCGCGGCGACGTGATCTCTGGCTTTGGGATCAAGCCCGGTGGTCAACGCAATGACGGGATCAATCTCAGCGGCAAGGATGGCGATCCTGTCCGCGCGGCTGCGGGCGGTGAGGTGGTCTATTCCGGAAATCTGGTCCCCGGCTTTGGCAATCTGGTGCTGATTAAGCACGAGGGCGGCTGGGTGACGGCCTATGCCCACATGGCCAGCACCGCGGTCAAGATCAAGGACCGGATCGCTCAGGGCCAGACCATCGGCACGGTTGGCCGCACCGGCGGTGTCGAGGCCTCGCAGCTCCACTTCGAGCTGCGCTATGCCCCATCGCCGAAAGAAAAGGCCCGCCCGATTGACCCGGCCTTGGTGATGCCGAGGTAGGGGGGAGGGTCCTCTCCGTGCGTCGGCAATGACGCGGTTAAGACACCAAAGCCCTTTCCCCCCTTGCGGGGGAGTGGGTTGGGAGAGGGGGGTGTTCATCCACGCCCCCTCCACCACGTTCCCCACGAAGGCGGGGAGCCAGCGGGCCGTTTTCAGTCTGTGCGTAAGGGTCTGGGTCCCCGCCTCCGCGGGGAAA
>CAISGS010000142.1 GCA_903884915.1 uncultured Caulobacteraceae bacterium
ACACACGAATTGGTGGTGCCAAGGTCAATACCAATAATCTTACTCATGAGATCTGTCGCTCCATAACTGGCGGACGGTCTAGTCAGGCCTTGGGACAAGCGCCCGGTTTGAATTGCGTCCCCGGTTCGAAAGGGTCTCCGAATTAGGGCCGCAGGTGCGGACCCTCAACGGTCGTTAATGACATGCGAGAAACACTCGCTGCGAAGCCGCATATGGGCAGCCATGGGGTCTTAGCAAGGGCTAATGACCCAACGAACCTGTGGACCTTCACATAATCATGTCTTCGAGGCCCTCATGGACCTCAAAAACCCTTTTTCCGCAACCATGAATCGACTGGGCCGAGCTGTTCAGATTTGAAGCGGACATTCTGACGCGCACTGCCAAGGGCCGCATTGGCTCTGGCCCGATCCTCTGGCCGGACCGACTTATCGATATAGTCGGCAAGGGTTTGGACCATGGCGGGATCTTGCGTGCCGGACAGGAGGCTCGGCATGAATTGGGCCGAGGCCATGGAGTCGACGCCCTTAGCGATTCGCTCCAAATGATCGAGCGAAAATTGCCAGGCCATGACCTCATGGTTCCCGGAGACGCGCTGGATCAGACGCGGTCCAATGGTCACCGGAACTGTATCGCTGATGGACAGGTCCAGCATCTGTTTGGCCAGAGCCGGATTACGCACCCCGGCCATGGCCGAGAACAGCTCATTGCGCTCCATCTGGCTCTTGGCCGCCTTGGCGCGCCGTAGGGCGTCATCGAACAGGGCCTGATCGGCATGGCTCAAGGCCACCGACTGAACGGCCGAGCGAATATCGCCGGGCATGGCCTGCGGATCGGTGTCGGCGTCAAGGAAGCGGCGCTTGGCTTCAGCCACGACAGCGGGATCATCAAACCGGCCCAAGGCTGAAATGAGTGATAGACGCAGCAGGCCCACGCGCGGCGACTCTCCCGAGGCTGGACGCCAGCCGATCTTGGCGAGGACGGGATTAAGCACCGAACGGCCATAGGCGGCCATAGCCTCCTGACGGGGGCTGCCTTCGAATAGATCACTCAACCGGCCCAGAACAGCTTGAGCCCGCTCGGTGACCGTCGGATCGCTTGAGGCGCCAAGGCGGCTTGCAAGGTCCAGATAGTCGCCGATGGGGGCATAGCCGCCTTGGGTCAGGGCGAACCCGTCATTGAGCAGGCCAAGCTGGTCGCTGGCCTCCAGATCGTCGAACCGGGCCGTCAAAGAGGCCTTAAGGGCGGGCGCATAGTTGGAGCGGAAATAGCCCGCTTGGCCTGCATTGAGCTTGATCGGCCCGCAGCCTGCGACCACCGCCTTGGTCACCGGCTTGCCGCTCGTCAAGACCGTCTGGGTGCCCTCTTGGCCCAGCACAGCCACCCGCACTGGCACGCGCCAAGCGCCCGAAATCTTTGAGGACTCATCCAGACCAAACCGGCCCTGACGAAGGGTGATCTCGGTCTGACCCCTGTTGCAGACAGCCCGTTCAAGCGTGATCAGAGGCACGCCGGGCTGGCGGACAAAATCATTGGCAATGGCGATAATCGGCTTATTGGCGGCGGTCTCGACCGCGCTCCACAGGTCTTGCGTAACCGTGTTGCCATAGGCATGGGTACGCATATAGGCCCGCACACCCTCTCGGAAGGGTGCCTCGCCGGCATAGTCTTCCAGCATCCGGATGACCGCCTGACCCTTTTGATAGGTGATGGCATCAAAGATTTGCGAGACCTGCTCGACCGTATTGACCGTTTGCACAACCGGGTGGGTCGAGGCCTTGGCATCGAGACTTAAGGCGGCTTCCTTGCCCGATTCTTCCTTCAACCAGACCTTCCAGTCCGGATGCATCCTGTCGGCGACGCGGGTCTCCATCCATGAGGCGAAACCCTCGTTCAGCCAGATGTCATCCCACCAAGCCATGGTGACCAGATCGCCGAACCACTGGTGCGCCACCTCATGGGCCACAGTCGAATAGACATTCTGCCGGTCCGCCTCGTTCGAACGTTTGGGATCGAGCAACAGAACCCGTTCGAAATAGAGAATGGCGCCCCAATTTTCCATCGCACCAAAGCCGCCGCCATTGGGCACAGCGAGATTATCGAGCTTGGGCAGAGGATAGGGCGTGCCAAAATAGTCATTGTACTGAGCAAGGATCTTGGCGGCATCGTCCAGAGCAATCTGGCCCTTATCCAAATCACCGCGCTTGGTCACCACCCCCACATCAACCGTCCCGACCTTGATCGTGCGCCGCTCGAGGTCCCCGACCCCGAAGAACAACAGATAGCTGCTCATCTTTGGAGACGGCGCGAACTGGACCTTTTTGAGACCATCGCCCAAGGATTGACTGGCCATTTCAGGCATGTTGGACAGGGCCATGCGGCCCTCAGGCACGATGGCCTCCAGGGCAAAGACCGCCTTGCGCGATGGCTCATCCCAGCTGGGCACAAAGCGGCGGGCATCGGGGGCTTCAAACTGGGTAACCAGCATCTGACCCTTGCCGTTGGCATCTTGATAATCAACCGCGAACAGG
This sequence comes from uncultured Caulobacteraceae bacterium, assembly GCA_903884915.1. GTDB lineage: Bacteria > Pseudomonadota > Alphaproteobacteria > Caulobacterales > Caulobacteraceae > CAISGS01. The sequence goes on from CAISGS010000142.1 coordinate 2,529, forward strand.
CCGCGCGACTGGGTATTGATCAGGCCCGCATAGTCGATGGTCAGGCTGTAGTCACCCGGAAGGATGGGAGTGGCGA
>CAISGS010000143.1 GCA_903884915.1 uncultured Caulobacteraceae bacterium
ACTAATCACGTGATCAATCGCGCCCAAGCGTTCGCCCAGCTGTGCAAACAGTTCTGGAGCGCTAATCAAGAAATCTCTGAAATCAGCTGGTTTGCCCTCTTTTGTCATCCGACCGTAGGACTGGTCGTAGACGGCGATCGTACTTTTCACACCCTGCGACGCCGCGATGATTTTTTTGCGCAGATTGACCCGTACATTGGCGAGATAGATACGCGTTTCATGATCCGTGTTGCCGCGCGGTTGAACATTTTCAATCTGGTTCAAGATGTCGGGCAGCTTGGGCAGCATGTCCCCCAATTGCCATTTGTAATAGATGAAGGCCTTCCAGCAGAAAATGCCCTCTTGGAACTGCATACGGTCCATTTGCATGGTCAGGCGTAGGGGGTCTAGATCGCTGTCTGCAGAATTGGCCAGCAGTTTGCGGGCCAGGGTTCCGGCATAGGCGACATTGCCATCCTCACCGACGGACATGCGCACGAGCGCCTCGATTTCCTTCTGTGCAAAGGCGAACATCCGGGCCGTATCGGCGTCGGAAATCTCGAAATAGCAGCGGGCTGGCTTGATGCCCTGCCGAGCGAGTTGTTCGCGAATGAGGAACGGGTCGAGTGAAGGGGACTCGTCGAGCAACTGCAACACGGCCAAATCGGACCGCAGGTCTTGGACCCGGGTATTTAGCGTGTTGCAAAGAATTTCTTTAAAATTGTTCTGCCCGACAAAGGCATATTGCCCGCCCATACGCAGGTCACTAACCTCAATGGGTAGGATGATTTTAGTCGCCGAGTTGCGTGTATAGGGAAAGGCGTCCATCTCGTTCGCCCGCAGCCTGTGCTTGGTGATGATGGCGCGGTTAAGGGCGGCATTCTGAAAGAGGGGAAACCGCGTATATTCTTCCGTCTGACCCGACCGAATTTGGACGGCACGCAGATTGAGCACCCGCGCTGACGAGGCGCTGCTCTCAAGTTGAGCCAGGTTGCGGACGGTACGGTCGTTCATTTATCCACTCAATGGTGCTTTGACTTCGGCGAGGATGGTACGCCGCCGGGGTCTATACCCTTCGCCACCCTAACCATAACGGAATTTATGATTCACTAAATTTCGTAAGTCTAGATCGGGGCTCTAAAAGACGGTGCCGGACTTCATCACGAATGAGACCGATTCCATCGTCTTAATGTTGACGGTTGGGTCGGTATTGACGGCGATGATATCGGCTGATTTTCCAACCGAGATCGCGCCTATGTCCGTCCCAAGATCACCCAGCGTCTTGGCGGCAACGGTGGTGGCGGCTTGAAGGGCCTGCATCGGAGTCATGCCCCATTCCACCATCTTGGCAAATTGACGGCCATTGTCGCCGTGGGGATAGACCCCAGCATCGGTGCCAAACACCATCGTGACACCGGCCTTGAAGGCCGCCTGAAAGGTCTGGCGCTGCTTGAGGCCGATCATCCGTTCCTTTTCCAAGGACTCTGGCAAGATGCCGACCTTCTCGCCTTCGCTGAGGATGTAGTCGTCATTGTAGATATCCATCGAAAAGGCTGTGCCGTGGGCCTTGGCCAGAGCGAAGGCTTCCTCGTCGGCGAGGCTGGCATGCTCGATCGTGTCAGCGCCTGCGCGGATGGCGTCCTTGATGCCGCTGGCGCCGTGGGCGTGGGCGGCGACCTTGAGGCCAAGCATGTGAGCCTCTGAGACCAGAGCGGTCATTTCTTCGAGCGTATATTGCTGGCCGCCGACCGTGTCGCCCTTGGAAAAGACGCCGCCGGTGGCGCAGAACTTGATCGATTTGGCTCCATATTTGTGAACCTTGCGGACCATGGCGCGGATCGCATCCGGTCCATCGGCAACGGCCTCACCGACAATATTATAGGTGTGTGGCAGGAGATTATCGTCGCAATGGCCGCCCGTGGCTCCAATGGCAGGGCC
>CAISGS010000144.1 GCA_903884915.1 uncultured Caulobacteraceae bacterium
CGTTATCTGACCCGCGATGGAAACCATGTCCTGTGCGCGGGCCACGGGGCCCTGTTCACACCAGAGACCGGGCTTTGCACCTCTGGCCCCTGCGCCGGACGATCCTTGAGCCCTTGGCCTGTGGAGGTCCGGGACGGCATGGTCATGGTCAAATAGGTGTCAGACCAAGAAGGGCTCAGCCGAGAAGCTGGCCACCTCAGTGATCAGGGCGGCAGCCGCAGCCTTGACCAGTTCCCCACCCTTTTCAGGCGTCGCTAGAGACGGGTCAGAGCCCATGCGGCCATCGGGGTGACGGGCGCGGAAATCCAAACCCTCGCGGATTGGACCCGACGGGGCGATGGTCGGGCTATAGTCAGCCGTCTTGATGGCGTGGGGATAGGCCCATTGGGTCACGGCAATTTCTGACGGAGTGGCATGGCTACCGTGACCGACCGGAAACTGGGTCTGGGCCAGCCGGTTGATGCCGCTCAAGTCCCACCAGTTGCGCAGCTTCAAGGCATATCCACGCGGCTGGCGCGCAAAGGAGGCCTCGGCATAGAGCTCTGAAAAGGCCGCCTCGATGGTGGCAACATTGCCGCCATGGCCGTTAAAGAAATAGATCTTTTCAAAGCCGTGCGCCGCCAAGGACCGGGTCCAGTCGCCAATGGCCGCGATGAAGGTCGAGGGCCGCAGGGAAATGGTGCCGGGAAAGCCCAGATGGTGCTGGGCCATACCGATATTGAAGGTCGGCCCGACCAAAATATCGGCATCCTTTTGCGCCTCATGGGCAATGATCTCAGGACACATCCAATCGGTGCCGAGAAGGCCCGTTGGCCCATGTTGCTCATTGGAGCCAATGGGGATGATCACCGTCTTGGAGCGGGTCAAAAAGGCCTCAATTTCGGGCCAGGTCGATTGGGCGAGCAGCATGTGAGATCTCCGTTCTGCCTGTCATAGCCCGCTGAGAGGACCGCGTCACCTGATCCGCGTCGCCAAGCCGCCCTTGCCACCACCGCCTTGGTCAGCATACTCCTTCGCAACCAAGAAAAGCCGGAGGCCCGCACCATGTCCCACGCCAATGACCTGTTCCCCGTTCCTGAGGCTTGGGCCAAGAAGGCGCATATGGATGCGGCGGGCTATGAGGCGGCCCTGGCCCATGAGGCGAGCGATACAGACGGGTTCTGGCGCAAGGTGGCCAGCCGTCTGGACTGGATCAAGCCCTTCACCATCGTCAAGGACGTGTCGTTCCGGGCCGAGGACTTTCGCATCCGCTGGTTCGCCGATGGGGTGCTGAATGCGTCGGTCAATTGTCTAGACCGGCATCTGGCCGACAAGGGCGAGGCCGTAGCCATCATCTGGGAAGGGGACGATCCCTCACAGAGTCGCAAGATCACCTATCGCGAGGCCTATGAAGAGACCTGCCGCATGGCCAATGTCCTCAAGGGCCGGGGGGTCAAGAAGGGCGACCGCGTCACGATCTATATGCCGATGATCCCCGAGGCGGCCTATGCCATGCTGGCCTGCGCCCGGATTGGCGCGGTCCATTCGGTGGTGTTCGGCGGCTTCTCGCCTGATTCCATCGCGGGCCGGGTTCAAGACTGCGACAGCCATGTGATCATTACCGCGGACGAGGGCCTGCGCGGCGGCCGCAAGGTGCCGTTGAAGGCCAATGTCGATGAGGCCCTGAAATCCTGCCCGGACGTGACCACCGTTCTGGTCATTACCCGCACGGGCGCGGACGTGGCCATGGTTGAAGGGCGCGATGTCTCCTACAGTGCCGCCCGCGAAACCGTATCGGCAGAATGCGCGCCGGAGCCGATGGGCGCGGAAGATCCGATGTTCATCCTCTATACCTCGGGCTCGACCGGAAAGCCCAAGGGCGTGCTGCACACCACCGGCGGCTATATGACCTGGGCCAGCTATACCCACGAACTGATCTTCGACTACCGCCCCGGCGAGGTCTTCTGGTGCACGGCGGATGTCGGCTGGGTCACGGGCCACAGCTATATTGTCTATGGCCCTCTGGCCAATGGGGCCACGACCCTGATCTTTGAAGGCGTACCCAACTATCCGGACGCCTCACGCTTTTGGCAGGTGATCGACAAACATCAGGTCGAGATCTTCTATACGGCCCCCACCGCCATCCGCGCCCTGATGCGCGAGGGCGATGAGCCGGTCACCCGCACCTCGCGCAAGTCCCTGCGGCTCTTGGGTTCGGTGGGCGAGCCGATCAATCCGGAGGCCTGGCTCTGGTACAACCGCGTGGTCGGCGAGGGCCGCTGCCCCATCGTTGATACCTGGTGGCAGACCGAGACCGGCGCGGCCCTAATCTCGCCCCTGCCCGGCGCTACGGCCACCAAGCCCGGCTCAGCCACAAAGCCCCTGCCCGGCGTCAAGCCACAACTGGTCGATGCCGAGGGGGTGGTTCTGGAGGGGGCGATAGAGGGCAATCTTTGCCTGATCGATAGCTGGCCCGGACAGATGCGCACGGTCTATGGCGACCATGAGCGCTTCATCACCACCTATTTCACCACCTATCCCGGCAAGTATTTTACAGGAGACGGCTGCCGCCGCGACGAGGATGGCTATTACTGGATCACGGGCCGCGTCGATGACGTGATCAATGTCTCGGGTCACCGGCTCGGGACCGCCGAGATCGAGAGCGCGCTGGTCGGCCATAGTGGTGTGACCGAAGCCGCCGTTGTTGGCTATCCGCACGACATTAAGGGCCAAGGCATCTATGCCTATGTCACCCTCGACCATAGTCACGAACCCAGCGAGGCCCTGCGCAAGGAGCTGATCCTTTGGGTGCGTCAGGAGATCGGCCCCTTCGCCGCCCCAGACATTATCCAGTGGGCCCCGGGCCTGCCCAAGACCCGGTCAGGCAAGATCATGCGCCGCATCCTGCGCAAGATTGCCGAAAATGAGCTGGGATCGCTAGGGGACACCTCAACCCTTGCCGATCCGTCGGTGGTCGAGGATCTGGTCGCCAACCGGGCGGTCAAATAGGGCATTAGGCTAGCCGCGAAGGCAGGCGACGCGGACCACACGCAGGTCCCGTCGCAGGCCGTCCGCCACACGGCCATAGTTTTCGACGGTGATCGGCTCGCCGACCGCACCGTCCAACGCGTCTTCATTGCCTGCGACGGGTCCCGCCAAGCGAAGGGCGGCGGCAAGGGAGGCGGGCGTGGTGCTATAGATCTTGCCCCGGCGCGGCGTCTCGCTCAGGGTCACGCCGACCACTTGGCCCGCTGCATCAAGCGTCGGAGCGCCAGACAGGCCCGCCAAAGAGCCGCTCAATCCCTCGGTTCGTCCGACCTCCGCCCAACTGAGCACTGCCTGATCTCGCCCAGCCCGGCCTCGGCCCTTCAGGGTCTGTTGACCCAGATAGCGGCTGGCCACCTCTCCCGCCGATCCCCGCGGGAAACCGGGATGAAAGGCCAAGATTCCGGCTTCGGCAGGCGGTTGGGTCGCCATGGGTAAGGGGGGCGACCCACCTTGCGTCAGGAGAACGGCAATATCATTGTGGGGGTCTAGCCGGACCTCAGCCACGACACCGCGTCCTGCCGCCACAATCACAGCCACCTGCCGACAGTCCTGCACCACATGGCGCGCCGTCAGCCAAACGCCGCTTTGGGCGATGGAAAAGGCCGTGCCGGTCTCTGACGGCGATAGGGATTTGGGCACGCGGACCTCGCCCTCGCCAGCCTCTGATTCCGATAGGGTTCCGGTGGCCAGAGCCGCCTCTTGCGCGCTGATCGGCGGCGGCGGCGGGGCGTCAGCATTTTCTTGGCGACCTCGCGCGGCGACAAGCACAGCCACGACCACTGCCGAATAGACCAGCCAATCGGGCAGACGCGGAAAGGTCATGGCCTAGGCCGTCACCCGGCCACCGCAGCGGCCAAGACCATGGCTGAGGCAAGCTTGGCAGAGACCAGAAGGGCCGCGGCGGAAACCTCGCCCTCCGCAACCCGCTGCGGAAGACCGGCAAACAGCATGTCGATCAGTCGAAAGACCAACAGTTGAACCACAACGGTCATGACGCCCCACAGCAAGATCTCCAAGGCCGATGCCGAGGCCGTCAGAGATAGGGCAAGGGGAAGGGCCAAGGCCACCAAGACGCCGCCAAAGGACAGGGCCGCCGCAGAATTGCCGTCGCGGATCTGGGTGATTTCCTTATGGGGCGTCAGAAAAGCATAGAGCACAGCCCCCGCCGCCAAGAGCGCCAAGCTGATCGCGCCATGGGCGAGGGCGATCAAGATCGCGTTGGTAAAGGCTTGGATTTCTGGAGACATTGCGTTTTGCTCTGTTGCCGGATGCCGATCTAGTCCGCCAAGGGCTCGGCTTGGCTGGCCTGTCGCAAGGTACTGGCGCGTACCTTTTCGCTCTCAGACTTGAGCTGGCCACAGGCCGCCAAAATATCGCGGCCGCGCGGGGTGCGGATCGGTGAGGCATAGCCCGCCTTGTTGATCACAGCCGCGAACTTCTCGATGGTGGCCCAGTCGGAACATTCATAGGGCGATCCGGGCCACGGATTGAACGGGATTAGATTGATCTTGGCTGGAAGGCCTCGCACCAGCTGGATCAGGGCGCGAGCGTCGGCCAAGCTGTCATTGATGCCCTTGAGCATGACATATTCGAAGGTCACCCGCCGGGCATTGGACAGGCCTGGATAGGCGCGAATGCCGGCCAAAAGCTCGGCAATCGGATATTTGCGATTGAGCGGCACAAGTTGGTCGCGCAGCTCATCATTGGTGGCGTGCAAGGAAATGGCCAACATGGCCCCGGTGCGCGTGCCCAACGGCTCCAATTGAGGAACTACACCGCTGGTCGAGACCGTGATCCGGCGACGCGACAGGGCGATGCCCTCGCCGTCAGAGACCACATCCATGGCCTGTGCCACGGCATCCAGATTATAGAGGGGCTCGCCCATGCCCATAAAGACGATATTGGACAGTTGGCGGCCCTCAGCCGGAGACGGCCATTCGCCCAGATCATCGCGCGCCACCTGCACCTGAGCGACAATCTCAGCCGCCGTCAGGTTACGCACCAAGGGCTGGGTGCCCGTGTGACAGAAGGTGCAGTTCAGGGTGCAGCCGACTTGGCTGGACACGCAAAGCGCACCAGCCCGGCCCACACCCGGAATAAAGACCGCTTCGGCCTCAACGCCAGGGGCAAATTTCAAGAGCCATTTGCGGGTGCCATCGCGGCTCACCTGCCGCTCGGTGACTTCGGGTCGCGCGACCACAAAGCGATCGGCCAGGACGGCGCGGACATCCTTGCCGACATCGGTCATGCGATCAAAATCGGTGACGCCGAAATGGTTGATCCAGCGCCAGATCTGGGCCGTGCGCATCTTGGCCTTATCGGGCGCGCAGGCCTCTCCGGCGATCAAGGCGGCCTTGATCGCCTCGCGCGTCAAGCCCGCAAGATTGATCGGACCCGTTGGGGCCGAAGGCGTCACGGCCGAGGCCGACGCGCGCGAAAGGTCTAGCGTAACGCCCAAGAGGCCGTGTCCTAAAAAGGTTGGGGGTAAAACCGTTTCGGCTTCATAACAGATAAGGCCGAACTTCCAAAATCCGAGGTCTATGGTCGCAGGCGGCGTCTTTAGGGCTCAATTTTTGCTGCGAGCGATTGTGCGCCCGCTAAGCCGGTGGTTAAACGGCGTCAGCCCAATGGTAGAAGGGCTTAGATGGATCTGTTCCTTGCCGGCTAACGAGATGCTCCCGTCTGAGGATCGCGCCCATTTCTCCGATCTGATGGACCGGGTGGGCGCTCAGCAAGATCGTGCCGCCTTTGCCGAGCTCTTTTCTCACTATGGCCCAAGGGTGAAGGGCTATTTGATCCGTCTGGGTCTTGGTCAGGCTCAGGCCGAAGATTTGGCCCAAGAGGTGATGGTCACGGTCTGGCGCAAGGCGGCCCTGTTTGATCGGCGCCAAGCCTCGGTCGCCACCTGGATCTTTCGCATTGCCCGAAATCGCCGCATTGACCTGTTTCGGCAAGATCAGCGCGCGGTGCTGGATGCCGATGACCCCGCGCTCCTGCCGTCAGCAGAGGCGGCCCCGGACGCCCATCTCGACGCCGTTGAACAAGAAGATCGGATGAGGTTGGCCATGGCCGATCTACCCGCCGAACAGATGGATCTGATCCGCAAGGCCTTCTATGAGGGCCTCACCCATCGCCAGATCGCCGATGTCACGGGCATCCCGCTTGGCACGGTAAAGTCGCGTCTCAGGCTGGCCTTCAATCGACTTCGATCCCGGCTCGAGGGTGACGAATGAGAGAAAATCGTCATCTGACCTTGAAGAACCCGACGTCACGTTCATATGGTTTCGTGACGCGCGCGATGATCATCGGGCCCAACCCGCAGACTCTAGGCTTTCTTTCGTGACCCCAACCCTGACTCCCCTCGCCGAAATGGCCAAGGCCCAACCGGCCTTAAAGCTATTGCTCGACACGGTAGCCTTCATGCGGGACGAAGCGGTATTGGCCGAAAATGACCTGTCCACGGCCGATGCGGACGCCATTGGCGGCGCCCTGCTTGAGCAGGAAATGGCCGTTGAGATGAGCGCCAAGGGGTTTGATCGGGTGATGGCTCAGATTGCCGGGCTAGATCAGGCCGACCAGCGCGCGGCCCTTGCGGCCAAGGCCGCTGGTCAAGGCCTTTCCGAAATTCTGGGCCTGCCTGCACCGGTGCGCGACGCCGCGCTCAATGCGCTGGAACATAACGGTTGGAAATTTGGCGGACGCGGCCTTAAACGCCTAGCCCTTGCCGAGCCGACCGCTGACGGCGTCCATGTCGAACTGTTGCGGATCGTCCCGGGCTCAGGAAGCCCGCGTCACGACCATGAGGGCGACGAGGTCACCTTGGTCCTTTGCGGTGCCTATCATGATGGCCACCAGCGCTATGGGGCCGGAGACATTGCCGTCGCCCACAAGGGCCTTGTGCACCAACCGATTGCGGAACCCGGTCAGATCTGTTTTGCCCTCGCGGTCAATGTCGGCGACTTGCGCTTTTCGGGCGCCGTAGGCCTGGTCCAGCGCGCCCTGCGTCTGCATTAGTCAAAAATCAGCGCCTCAAAGCCTTTCTCGATCCCAAGCCCCCCTTTGGGCGCTTGCGCTTGTCGGTGGTTGCGCTAGCGTCGCGGCAACATCGAACAGACGTTTAAACGGGAGGTAACAACGATGAAGGCTGTGCTGAGCAAGAGTGTCGGCGGTCCAGAAACTCTGGTGCTGGAAGAGGTCGCGGACCCGGTCGCAAAGGCCGGTCAGGTTCTGCTGGCGGTCAAGGCCTGCGGGGTGAACTATCCCGACGTGCTGATCATCGAAGACAAATATCAATTCAAACCTGCGCGCCCCTTCTCGCCCGGCGGTGAAGTGTCCGGCGTGGTTGAGGCCGTTGGCGAAGGCGTCACCGGGCTCAAGGTCGGTGACCGGGTCATCGCCTCGACCGGCAATGGCGGTATGGCCGAAAAGATCGCGCTTGATGCGGCCCGCTGCATTCCTATGCCAGCCTCCATGCCCTTTGATGAGGCCGCGGCCTTCATCATGACCTACGGCACCTCGCACTATGGCCTCAAGCAGCGCGCCACCATCAAGCCGGGCGAAAGCCTGCTGGTGCTTGGTGCCGCAGGCGGCGTCGGTCTGGCAGCGGTTGAGCTTGGCAAGGCCATGGGCGCTAGGGTCATTGCGGCAGCCTCGTCACAGGAAAAGGTCGATCTGGCCATTTCACGCGGCGCTGACAGCGGTGTGGTCTATCCCACCGGCCCGTTCGATAAGGACGGCAAGAAGGCTCTAGCCAACCTCTTTAAGGAAGCCTGCGGTCCTAATGGCGTTGATGTCATCTATGACGCGGTCGGCGGCGACTATGCCGAGGCCAGCCTGCGCTCGATGGCTTGGGAAGGCCGGTTCTTGGTCATTGGCTTCCCAGCCGGTATCCCCGCCATTCCGCTGAACCTGACCCTGCTCAAGAGCTGTCAGATCGTCGGCGTGTTCTGGGGTGCCTTCGTGGCCCGCGAGCCCAAGCTGCACCAAGAGAACGTCGCTGAGCTGATGCAGCTCTATGTCGACGGCAAGATCCGCCCCCACGTCTCCGAAACCTTCAGCCTCGCCGATTCCGGCAAGGCCATCACCCACCTGGCCAGCCGCAAGGCCATGGGCAAGGTCGTGGTGACGATGGACTGAACTTGAGGGGTTGGGGGCAAACAAGGCCCTCACCCCACCCTCTCCCACAGGGAGAGGACTAGGAGGTGCAAAGCCCTCGCCCCCTTGGGGGAGAGGGTTGGGTGAGGGGGTCATCCACACGCTCTCCGCTGCATTCCCCGCGAAAGCGGGGATCCAGTGGGTCGATTACCGCCGGAGTGAAAAGGTCTGGGTCCCCGCCTGCGCGGGGAACGCGGGATGTTGTA
>CAISGS010000145.1 GCA_903884915.1 uncultured Caulobacteraceae bacterium
CCCTAGCAAAGGCGATCAGGGCCGGATGAAGGCCGATCAGGTTCAGGGCCGGTGAACAGTCAAAGGGGATCGAGTTGAGCGTCTTAAACTGAGCGCCATTGAACCGGCCGATCTCTTCGCCCTTTTTGCGGTCTACCGCCTCGTCAGCGCCAGAGATGCGACCAAAGACGGTTTCAAAATCAGCCCGCACAGCGGCGATCTCTTCGGCCGTATAGAAGTCCTTGATCAGGGCCACGCCATCGCGCTGCCAAGTGGCCACATCCTCGGCCTTAAACCGCTCATCTTGTCGTGCCGTCATCTGTCTCGCGCTCATCAGGGGCAAAGGAGGTTCGAAGGACTAGCCTGACGCTAAGCGGCTTGAGGTGCAAGGCCCATAACCGCCGCCCATAACCGTCGGTTGACATCACCACCGACCCCGCCATTCTGGCGGCCAACAGACCCATCCCCTTTTAGGAACGCACATCGTGACCAAGCCCAGACTGTTCGGCATTTCCAGCTCCCGCGCCATTCGCGCCATCTGGGGCATTGAGGAAACCGGGATCGACTACGAGCATGTGCCGGTCAGCTACGGGGCCGACTCCAAGGGCTCGGACTATTTGTCGGTCAATCCCAATGGCCGCATCCCGGCCCTGATCGATGGCGACCTGCACCTGTTTGAGTCCATGGCCATCAACCTCTATCTGGCCAAGCGCTATGGCGGCGCGCTCTATCCCAGTTCCGCCGAAGACGAAGCCCGCGCTATGCAGTGGAGCGTTTGGGCGATCAGCGAGATCGAACCCCTACAGATGCAGATCGTCATCCAAAAGCTCTTCACCCCCGAGGACAAGCGCAATCCAAAGGTCACGGAGTCTGCGACCAAGGGCCTACAACGTCCGCTCAAGGTTCTGGATGCCGCGCTCGAGGGCCGTGACTGGCTGGTGGGCAACGCCTTTTCCGTCGCCGACCTCAATGTCGCCTCCGTCATGTACCTGATGAAAAACATCCGCTTTGACTATAGCGCACATGCCAATGTCCAGCGCTGGGCCACCGCCTGCTATGCCCGCCCGGCCTTGGCCAGAGCCCTCGCCCGCCCCTAACCCTTAGGCCGACAGGCCCCATTGAGTTCGACGATCATGGCATCAGAAACCCCACTCCCACCCCTCGGCAGCGTCCTCATTGTCGGGGTCGGGGCCTCGCTCGGCACGGGCGCGGCGATTGCTCGGCGCTTTGCAAGGGCCGGGCACCCGATCCTGATCGCTGGGCGCAATGGGGAAAAGCTGTCTGAAACCTATGCAGAGTTAAAGGCCATCGGTGCCAATGTGGCGATGGCTGTGGGGGATGGGTCCGTCGCCGAAGATGCCCAGCGGTTCGTGGCGGAGGCTCAAGCCCTCGCGCCCCTCGCCGTCGCGATCCACAATGCTGGCAGCAACAATCCCGCCCCCTTTCTCAAGGTTAGCCAAGCGCGGTTTGAAGGCCATTGGCGTGAACATACCTTAGGCGGCTTTCAGACAGCTCAGGCCTCTATTCCCGCCTTTTTAGAACAGGGTTTCGGCACCCTGATCTTTACCGGGGCCTCGGGAAGCCTGCGCGGCAAGGCCAATTTCAGCCCCTTCGCTGCCGCCAAGGCAGGCCTGCGCGCCCTGTCTCAGAGCCTAGCCCGTGAATTTGGACCTCAGAACATCCATGTCGCCCACGTCATTATCGACGGCGGCATCCATGGCGAGCGGCTCTTGACCCTCGCGCCGCAATGGGCCGAACAGCGCGGCCCAGACGGCATGCTCAATGTTGAGGCCATAGCCGAGGCCTACTACATGCTTCACATGCAACAGCGCAGCGCCTGGACCCAAGAATTGGATCTCAGGCCCTGGTCTGAAACCTTCTAGGCCAATTGCGGCCTTAGCTGGTGCCGACGACGCCGCCGTCGCAGGCGATGACCTGACCGGCGATGAACTCACCTGCGCGGGAGCTGAGGAACAGGGCAAGGCCTGCAATATCCTCTGGCGTACCGACGCGGCCGCTTGGGTTGCCCTTACCGACGCGGTCCCAATCGACATCCTCGGTCTCGCCGCCAAAGCCGACGCCGGTGGACAACATCCAGGTCGGGAACGGCCCCGGAGCGATGGCGTTGCACAGGATATGCTCGCCGGTCAGGTGCGCGGCGAGGAAGCGGGTCAGATGGTGCACGGCGGCCTTGGACGCGCCATAGGAGAAGGTCGAGAAGGCGGCAGACTTCAAGCCATCAATCGAGCCAATATTGATCACCCGCGATGGGCTGGTCTTGCTGGCGGCAGCACGCAGCAGCGGCAGGACCTTCTGGGTCAAGAAGAAGACGCCCTTGACGTTGGTGTCCATCACCTTGTCCCAACCGGCTTCCGGGAAGGTTTCCAAAGGCGCGCCCCAAGCGGCCCCGGCATTATTGATTAGGACGTCCAGCTTGGGCTCCAGATCCGATAGGCGCTTGGCCAAGGACTCGCAGCCCTCAACCGTCGACAGATCGGCAGGCAGGGAAATGACCTCGCCGCCATAGGCCTCCATCAGGCGATTGGCGGTCTCGTCGCAGGCTCCGGCCTTGCGCGATGAGATATAGACCTTGGCCCCATTGGCCAGAAAGCCTGCGGCCAGCATCTCGCCGATGCCGCGCGAGCCGCCAGTGATCAGGACGACCTTGCCCTTGACGGAAAATAGGTTGGTGAAGTTGGGAGACATGGCGACCTCTCTAGGGATGGATATTTTCCCCTACCCTAGACAAGGATCAGATGCGCACAAGCTCCCAAGGCCGATTAGGCGACCTGAAACGAAGCCCAAGCCTGCTGGCGGCGGGTCTCGCGGGCGCGGGCGGCCACGCCCAAGGTGCCGGTCTGCGGGCTCCAAGCGGCGCGCTCAGCCTCTGGCACCAGATCCCAAGCCGCGCCCAGCCGATCCCACAGGGCACTGGAGGCCCGGAAATAGGCGGACATCAACAGCACATCGGCCGGACGGGCCATAGGGGTCTGAGAGATGGCGTGGGCTTGGATAATCAGGCCGATCAGGTCCTCGAGCAGCTCCTGCGGCCAGCCATGCATTCGGCCAAGGGTCAGGAGCCCGATCTGGGTGCCTGCGGTATTGTAGACATCCTCGACCAGACGAAAGGGCTTGATGAAGGCCTCATAGGCATCGGCCTCGATCACGTCGCTGGCCTGAACCGCTAGGTCGGTCAAGATCAGGTCGGCGATGGGCATATGGCCTGCATAGGCGCCGTAACCGCTGCTATCGAGGCTCAGACCCGCACTGCCGGTCGCGACTTTGACCATGCGCAATTGATTGCGCCCGTCCTTCTGACCGATGGAGGCAGCGATATAGAGCAGGTCCGCCAGAGGCGACATGCTGCCCCAACGCTTGCGGCCATTGAGCACAAAACCGCTGCCCTTGGGGGTTAGGGTCGAGAGGATCCCCGAGGGCTTTGGGCCCTGATCTTCGCTGACGCAAAAGGCGGTGATGGCATCGTCGGGCGTGGTGGGGAAAAGCCGACGGATCGCGGCCTGATGGCCTGCCGACCCGGCCGTCAACCGACCATCGGCCCGCAAGGCCACCTGCACCAGCCTCTCAAAGGCCGATGAAGAGGCCGGCGTTCCTGGCCCCCACTGCTTGAGAAAGGCGCGAAGATCACCGCTGTGATCGGGGCTGGCGGGCTGCAAAAGCAGGTCGAGTAGCGAGGCTGGGGTCATGGTCTGATCTTCAAGTGTTCAGCGGGTGGTGTCAAAGGGGGAGCGGCGCAAGGTGGTCACTTTACCTCGCAGGCCACCCCATCGCGGTCGCCATCGAGCTTGGGATTATAGCCCGCTTGGCCCTTACGAAGGGGTGCGGCACCGGCGGATCGGGCGGCGGCGCAGGTGGTAAAGGCTTGGCTTGAGGTGCCCGAGGCTGGGCTTATCTTGCCCGGATAGGCTCGCCCGCCTTGGGCGACACCGGCGGCCGTCATCAACTCACCCAAGGCGCGGCCGCCGATGGTGCAGCGGGCAGCGATGCGGTCATAGGTTCGGTTTTTCGAGACGCAGGTGGCGACCTTGCCCAGAGCAATACGGCCCAAGGCGGCCTTGGCCTCGGGACCACCGGGCTCGTGCGATTCAGACGCATAGAAGTCGCTCAGCCGGACCTCGACCCAGTTTTGAGGGCCCTTACCGACGGCGACGCAGAGGGAGTCGCCATCCAGCACCTGAACCACAGGACCAGAAAAGCTTTGGCCCTTATAGAGGTAGGTCGGCATCGGGCCGCTGTCGGGAATGGCTTTGCAGGGATCGGCCAAGGCCTGACCCGCGCCGCAGAGCAACAGGACGGCGGCGAGGGCTAGGGAACGGATCACGATTGTTACGCCTCTGTATCGGTCGTCGATACGAGCAGGGTAACAATCAAATTACGGTATTAAAAACTATCTCTCTCGCAGTCTTGAAAAGAGGCGAGAAGGGGGAGCGGTCAGCGCCATGACGCCAACCGCTCCCTTGGGCGTTCAGTCCCTAGCCGCCTGTGCGGGTGGCCGGAGCGCAGCCCTTGCCCGCAACGGACATCAGCTCTGGATGTTCACGCGTGACCCCGGCCAGGATCTCGCAGCGCTGATCGTTGGTGGGGATAGTGGGATCGGCCATCAGGTCGCGCACGATGCGCTCGCCGCTTTCCTGATCCTTGCTCATCCGCACGCCGCCGCCTGCGGTGCTGTCAAAGATCATCAGCCGGTCAGCGTCAGAGGCGTTGGACCAGGTCTTCCACTCGGGCAGGCGACCCTCGACCCCGCGGCCGGGCGCACCGGTCGCGGCGAAATTGACCCAATAGCTCATCATCGAATCCGACAGGGCGATACGGCCGGGCGCATTGTCCTTGGTGAAGGCATATTGGTCAAAGGCGCCAAGAAGCTGGAAATGACCAAAGACGAAGGGGATTTCGATGCTGTGGCCTGCGCCCAGCAGTTGCCCAAGGTCCGTGGTCAGGACCTTGCCTTGCTCGTCCCAATCAAAGCGGTAGCCCCAGACCGGCGCATGACCGCCCTTGACCATGCGGTTGGCCGGGACATCGACCGAATTGGCCCGCCACATCCGGCTGGGATAGAGCGAGGCCGCCTCATAGAGGGCCTTGTCCCGCGCTGCGGGAAGGAGGCCGAGCGTATATTTGACCATCTTCGGGTTCAGGGCGTTGAACAGCTTCATTTCATCGCGGTTGGTGCCGGTAATGACCGGAACCGAATTGAAGGCGGTAGGACTGTCGATCACCGAGTCCAGACCTGCGGCGGGCAAGGTGATGCCGTCGGCAATGACGCGGTAAGGATCAATGTCGCGTGGTCCAACCCTATAGGCATCATAGATCGCCTTGACCGAGACGGCACGCAGGGCAGCGCCCGTTACCGGGTGACCGGAACCGACAAGACGCTCACCCACGGCGAGGCCCGATTGCGGCTTCTTGCCCTCGGTCCCTTCGGCCACAGCCATCGGTTCAGAGCGGAACGAGCCTGACTGGATGATCGCGCGCTGGAACAGGCCCTTGGCCCGAGGACTGGCGACGAGGGCCGCCACATTCTGCCCGCCCGCGCTCTCGCCAAAGATGGTCACGCGGCTGGTGTCACCGCCAAAGGCTGCAACATCATCGCGCACCCATTCCAGCGCCCGGATCTGATCGAGCATGCCAAAGTTGGGCGAGGCATCATCGGTCAGGCTGCTGCCGTCGCGCAGGGCCCGATGGGCCATCCAGCCGAGCGCACCAAGTCGGTACTGCACGACGACAACGACGACCTTGAACCGCGCCGCCAAGGCCGATCCATTATATTGATCCGCGCGGCCCCAGGTGTTTGAGCCCCCGTGGATCCAGACCATTACCGGCAGCTTTGCGGCAGAGGCCTCGCTCGCCGTCATCGGCGGGGTATAGACGTCCAGATAGAGACAGTCCTCTTGACCGGCGATCTCCCCAAACTTGGCCTTGGGCACACCGTCCATGGCGCTGAGAATTTGCGTACACCAAGGCGCAGGCTTGGTCGAAACGCGTGTCTCGCTCCAGCCTTCAGCCGGACGCGGAGCGCGCCAACGCAGGTCCCCGACCGGCGGCTTGGCAAAGGGAATAGACCGCCAGGCATGGGCCCCGGTATCGGCGTCGACATAGCCGACAACAGGCCCCTGCGGCAGGGCGCGGCTGGTGGCCAGATTGGCTGACGGCAGGTCCGGTGCGGCCGTCGCTGGCGAACAGGCGCTCAGGCACAGGGCCGCCAAAACAAGAACTATGCGCTTCATGGTTTCCCCCAATGATCTTTGGGAGACAACATAGGCTGAAGGACGGGCGCGGCCAATGGGGGCAATTTCATCAGCCTTAGGTCTTCCCCTTCCCGCCCCCACCGCCTAACCTCGCGCCAACCAAACACACCAGAGGGAACGACCATGGATCTTCAGCTTAAGGGTAAGAACGCCGTCATTTTGGGCGGCACACGTGGCATTGGCCGGGCCATTGCCGAGCGACTGGCAATGGAGGGTGCCAATGTGGCGATCTGCGCGCGCGATAAGGCCCAGGTGGCTGAGACGGTCGCGGCCCTGAGCGCCATGGGCGTCAAGGCGACGGGGGCCTCGGTCGACATCATGGACGGTGCGGCCCTGAAGGGCTGGATCAGCGACGCAGCCGCGGAGCTTGGCGGGATTGATCTTCTGGTCTCCAACGCCGGAGCCATGGCTCAGGGCGGCGATCCGGCCTCGTGGGAACAGAATTTCAAGCTCGACGTGCTGGGTATGGTCAATGCTTTTGACGCGGCCAAGCCGTTTTTGAAGAAGGCGGCGGCTGAGACGGGTGACGCCTCGTTCGTGATCATTGCCTCGATCTCGGCGGCGGAAACCGACAATGCTAGCTCTTACGGCCCGATCAAGGCCGCGCTGATCCACTTTGCAAAGGGTCTGGCCCGGCAATATGCCTCGCAGCATATCCGCGCCAATGTGGTCTCGCCCGGGACGGTCTATTTCAAGGGCGGGGTCTGGAACACGATCGAGACCAACATGCCTGAACTGTTCGCCACAAGCATGGCCCGCAACCCGATGGGCCGGATGGCGACACCCGAAGACATTGCCAACGCGGCTGTGTTCCTCAGCAGCCCGCTGTCATCCTTCACCAGCGGCATCAATATGGTGGTGGATGGCGCCTTGAGCCGCCGGGTCAATTTCTAGGGTTTGAAAACAAGGCCCTCACCCAACCCTCTCCCACAGGGAG
>CAISGS010000146.1 GCA_903884915.1 uncultured Caulobacteraceae bacterium
GTATAGTCGCTATAGAGGTAGGGATTGACCGCGTTCTTATATTCGTAGCGCTGCTCATACTCGGCCTTGACGCCATATTTGTCGAAGGCGCGCTTAAAGAAGATGTCCTCGATGCTAAAGCCGGTCACCTGGAACGGCGCGCCGGGTTGCATCCAGACCTCATCGGTGGCGGCGGCCAGCATATAGGTCGAGGTCACGATGCCGGAGGGATAGAGCCCTTGGCTATAGCTGTAGATCTTGCGGCCCGATTTGCGGAACGCCTTAAAGGCCATGCGCAGCTCGTCGGCCGAAGCGGGCGCCATGCCGCCGTCGGGCAGGCGAACAAACAGGGCCTTCACCTTGCTGTCGCTCTGGGCGTGGCGCAGGGTCTGGGTGATCGACATGACCGAAAGGCCGCCGCCATTAAAGGCCGCCAATGGACTTTGATTATCTTGGTCTGAGAGTGATTGGCGAAGGTCCAGCGACAGGACCGCTTGGCTGGGCGTTGCCGCAGGTTTGGACGCCCCCGTCGCCATGATGATCAGCACGAACGGCAAGCCGACAAAGAACATCAACAGTCCGACAAAGACGCCGGCGACCGTGACCATAAACTGCTTCATCAAAGGCTCCCGCCAAAGGGCGTGCTGAAGGATGGGATTTGAAGTTTTACCCTATCACAACCTAGTGACGATTGTGGCTTGGTCAAATGAACAGATGGACAGATTTAGCGGAAAGGGTGGGGAGGAGGCCTCGCATCTTAAGGGGCCATCTCAGCGTCGCGGAGGAAAGGCGATTGTCGATTTCAGAAATTCTCGTTTAGCCTCTAAAAATGTTTCTTCGCAAATGCCCTGCCTGAAGCAGTTTTCAAATAGGCTTCAAATCTATCGGCCTTCTCGCGATCTGAAAAAGCGACATAACCTACGAGTCTCCACGGCGTAAATTTACGCGTGTGAACAGACTCACCCCTGTTGTGTTCGCCAAAACGTTTTTTGAGATCCACTGTGCAACCGACATAGAATCGATCTGGGTGCGTCTCGCTTTGTAGCATGTAGACATATTTCATAGGGTCCGCCTTCGCCCTTCGGGCTACGTCGTGACATCCGCGTCGCACGCTTCGGCGATGATTGTGTTTCACCCAATCACGCCGTAGCTAAAATTTTGGCGGAGCCAAAATTTAGCGAAGGCGGATGGTCGGAGTAGCAGGATTCGAACCTGCGACCCCCGCCTCCCGAAGACGGTGCTCTACCAGACTGAGCTATACTCCGACATTATGAAGCGGATTTTATAAATGAGGCCAAAAGCCCTCGCAAGTCCGAGGGAGCGGCGACCCGCTATCCACAGTGAATTTTCGACCAGCGTCGCAAAGCCGCAAAATTCGGAAGATTGGGGGCTCTAGCGTTGGTGCAGAGGTTGCATTGGCTGACGCCTTGGGCTAACAAACGCCCCTCGCGGGCTCCTGTCATCTGGCATCAGATCGACATGGCCCCTGCGGCCCCTGCTGGGGAATGGTGTAATGGTAACACAGCGGTTTTTGGTACCGTCGTTCTAGGTTCGAGTCCTAGTTCCCCAGCCAACGGTCATTTTACGATAGTCTGACTTTCGATGACCGCTGCAGGTGAAGGCCTTGCTGGCGTTCGCGTCAAACGGTCGCAATCAGCGCGCAAATCCCCATTGAAATGTCCTTACGCGCATCGATTGGACCGCGATTAGTGAGATCGGGAATCGATCAGTGGCAATCCAGTTCTGAATAAAAATACCCATAATAATATTATGGGCAAGAGGGTGGGGCGCTTGCTCCGAAATTGAAGTGCTTAAAATGTAAGCGTTTATGCAGCAATCATAGGCATCCAAACTATAGTAATGACGCTACACATCAAAAAATTCGAGGAAAATTCTGATCACGTAACTTTTATCGATATTTATTGTAACAAATTAGTATCATTACAAATATATACTAAACATTGTTATGTGAAGCGCTTCTAAATTAATTGACAGGTGCTCAAAATGAGCACTAATTTTATTTTATAAGAAGATAGCTAATGCTATCGAATCTCCAGAAGCGGGAAACTGCTGCCGACAGCCCCAGTGCTGTGGGTTGAATCTGGAGGACGCCACTATGGCAATTGCTAACCTGAGGGCTGATCATTTCGAGCCGACCGCGCCTCGTGCTGAGGCCTCTATATCGGCCATAGATGATGTCCGGTCCTTCCGTGAGTTGGCCCTGTTGCAGGCCTTTACCAATGGCTTGGTCAAGAATGTCCGCAACCTCGCGCGCGGTTGGGGCGAGGATGACCATACAGAGGCGGTGATCTTCTGTAGCTTCTTCTTGGCCGCGACCTCGGATACCACCCGCGATGTGCTGCAAAGCGGTGAGGGCGAGACCAGTCATTTCGCCGATGGGATGCTGTCGGTGGCCAGCCTGTCCGACATTAGCGGTATTCCGCGTCAGACCGTACGCCGCAAATGTAAGTCCTTGGAAGAGCGTGGCCTCTTGATCCGCGAAGATTCGCGCCTCTATCGCTGCCCGATCCCTCGCCAGACCATCAATTCGGTTTCCGCGCAAATTGAGGCCTTGATTCAGCTCGGCAACAGGCTTCACGCGCAGTAAAGATTTATACATCTAAAAATAGTTTTAACTATTATTATATCGTAATTAAAATTACCGTAGATAAAATATTTGTAATTTTGACAATTACGAATTTTTACTATGATAGTACTGGAAGCGGACGTCGCGCAGCTGTTGGCATTATCGGACGAAGAAAATGGCTGATTATGGCAATTTGTCAGACCCCGACAGTTTGGCTGCCCGATATTTGTCGACCTTTTTTCTCGGTGAATTTATCGGTCTGATCGCCTTTTGTACCGACAAGCTCAAGATTGATGGGGCTGACCTGCAGATCTTGGCCTGCATCGCCCATTTCAGTTCCTGGCAGGCGATCAATGAGGGTATCGATAACGGGACCATATCGACCGAAAATTTCGACCCAGCTCAGATTGTGCACAAGCCGATCAATGCCAAGAGTATCTATCTGACCTTGGGCATGTCGCGCGAAACAGTCCGCCGTCGGCTGGTCTATTTGGCCTCACGCGGGTACGTTGAAAAGGTCGACGGCGGCTATATTTTCCCAGTTCAGCACGGTGCTGCCGATTTCTCCCGCGACATCCGCGTCTATATGCTTGGCATGGCCAAGCGTGTGCATCTGCGCCTTAAACAGATGTTGCCGGATGGGGCTTAGGTTTTCCACCCCACCGAAAAGTAGATGGCAGTAGTAAAATAAGTGTTTGATATAGTTCTCTAATTTTAGCCCCATCCCTGATCCATTCCGGGACAAAACAATTTAGAGATAAAGGCCCTATCTAAATAACATTTTAGAGGGCTACTATAAATTTCTTAGGTTGAGCGATTAGTAAGTTCTCGAATTGGTATAGTTCTGAGGGCCTTTGATATCACGGGAGCTATAATTGATGGCCGAATTAACAATCGACATGGACAGTATCCCCGCCCGATATATAGCGCACCTGTTTATCGGAGAGCTCATTAACCTCACGACCATTTGCAGCGAAAAGTTCAATCTTGATGTCACGGACACCCTTATCCTCGGCTGTGTGGTGTTTTTTAGCTCAAACAGGGGGTTAAATGAAACTATGGATCGGGGACCATCGACGACCGAAGGTTCAGGGGGCAATCAACTCCAACATCACGCGGTGATCGCGAAATCCATTCACCTGAAGCTGGGTATGTCGCGCGAAACGGTCAGGCGACGGCTCGTCCATTTGGAATCGCGCGGTTTGCTCAAAAAGCTTGATGATGGCTATTTCTTCCCGGTTCAAACCGGTGAGGATGATGTGACCCGGCAAGTGCGCGAGTACTGTGTCGGAGCCGCCTTGCGTCTCCGCGACCAGCTCACGCCCTATCTGCCTGCGCAGGCTTGATGCCCTAATATTCCACCGCGCAGCCATAGGCTCGCGTTTCAGGCGTGCGGATGGCGCGTTTGGCCTCAAGGTCGTCTAGCGCCGCGCTGATATGGTCCTTGCCATCGGGCTTGGTCTGTTCAGGCACCTGATCAATGGCCCCCTGATAGATCACCCGCCCCTGACCATCGATCATGACCATGGTGGGCGTCGTGCGGATGCCATAGGGCCGCGCAAAGGCCCCGCCCGGATCAAATAGAAAAGCCGCGACGACAGAGCCCGTGGCCTTAAGCCGCGTCTTGGCCTGGGCGGGGGTCAGAAAGCCGGGCTTTCCAGGAGCGGAGGTATTGATGGACAGCCACACCGCGCCTTGACGTGCCGCGCGGCGCTGAAGGGCCTGCATCAGGCCTCGGCGGTATTTGTTGGCTGTGTAGGGACAGACCGGGCTGGTCCATTCCAAGATCACGGTCTTGCCGCGATAGTCTGACAGGCGGTGGGTGCGGCCGTCCGCGCCCATCAGCGGGCCGTCGGGTGCCGGTGCCCCGATCTCGACCCGTCCCAGTCCGGGGGCAGCGCTTGCGGTGCCGCCCCACAGACCAATGAGGATCAGCAGGGCCGCGAGGGCCCCGCTTGGTCGCCGCACCCTAGCCCTTGGGCGCGGCTGGGGTCGCAGCAACGGGAGCCGCCGTGGTCTTGTCACCCGTTGCGGCTGGCGCAGCAGGCTTTGAGCGGCGGCTCTTATAGACCATGTCCATCACGGCATTGAGCGCTTCGGGGGTGATATATCCCTTGTTCTCGATGTCGATCTTCTCGAAATTGGCGGCGAGCATGGCGCCCATCCGACCGGTAGCCTCAGACTTTTGCAGCTTGCCATCCATGTTGCTGTCCAAGATCCCGAACATGCGGTTCTTGTTCAGCAGAGCGTCAAAATCGTTTGGCGCGTCCGAGGTCTCGCCCACCCAACGATAGCGCAGGGCGGTATAGAGCATCTCGTCAAAGGACTGGTCGCCCCATGGCACCGTGCGGGTTGGATCCGGATTGGCCGGGTTCCGCTTGGAATTGTCATAGGTATAGATGGCGATCAGCTTCGATCCGGCTGGGACATTGATCGGCTCGGCAAACTCGAACTCACGCTGCCAGTTGAAGTCATAGTGGGGCAGGGAGAGAAGCAGCTTCTTGGCCCCATCGGGATACTGGATCCACAACTGAGACGACGACCCGCGATAGTGAGCATGCGGGAAGGCACCATAGAGGATCGCATCCTTCGGGAAGGCCACATAGGCCGACTGCTGCCAGTTCTCTTCGTTCGGTGGGATGGTGATGTTCGGATTGGCGATCACCGAATTATGCATCATCAGCGATGGCTTCTTGTCGTAGAAGTAGAGCGCAATCTTGGACTTCTCAGTCACAGCCCGCCCAAAGGGGGTGTAGTGGTTCTGGAAACCAATGGCGCCGCCCGAGGGCAGGTAAACGCCAATATCATTGGGCTGAACAATGGACTCAGCGCCCACCGCATAGCCGCCGACCGACGCGCCCCACTGGCTTTCATTGGCCGGTTGGCCCGGTGCTGGAGGGGTGGTCAGATAGCCGGTCAGGATGTGGTGCACGGACTGGCGATTATCAACCTTGACCGTCGAGGCACGTAGCCACTTGCCCTCAGGCAGAGGGTTCAGCACGAAGGGACGCTGATAGTCGACAATGCCAGAGGCTGGAATGTCATAGGCTGGCAGGTCCAAGATCAGGTCCGGCTTACCCAGAGGCCATTCTTCAGCCTGATAGGCCACAGCGGCGATCGGATCATCGCCCTCACCGCGCGGTGCGCCCGCTTCGATCCAGTGGACCAGGGTGCGGATCTGTTCGCCGCTCAGGCTCTTATCGTCATGGAACTTGCCCACGGTCGGATCGGCGCGCCAAGGTGGCATGCGCTGGGTGCGCAGCACTTCGCGGATCATCGGCGAGAAGCTCTTGATGCGCTGATAGTTGGTCAGGGGCATAGGGCCGATGCCACCGGCCTGGTGACAGGCGACGCACTTGGCCTGAATGATGGGGGCGATGTCTTTGGCGTACGACACCTTGGCGGCGGCGACCTTGCTGTTGCCAGCAATATCGATCAGGCAGCCTTCAGGATTTTGCCACGCCACCTTGGTGGTGTTGCCCGCCAAGAGGGCGGTCAGGGCATCGGCGGCCCAGGTCTTGGTCGCCTTGGCGCGCTGGCGCTCATAGGTCACGCGATCATCGATGGGGCCGCGATAGATCACCTTCCAGGTCTTGGGCTGGATGATGATGACCTCGGCGGTGCGGGTCACGCCCAGCTGTTCACCAACCAGTTGATTGCGGTCCAGCAGGATCGGCAGGTCATAGCCATAGGCCTTGGCCTCGGCCAAAATCTCTTCGCGCGTGTCGGCGGGGGTGGAGTCCAGCATCATGAACTCAACGCCCTTGCCCGCGAAGGACGACATCAGCGCCTTCACGGCGGGGCCGGTATTGCGACAGATGGGGCAGCCGTTCTGAACGGTGATGATCACCACGGCCGAGGCATCGCTCATCCGATAGAGTTCTTTGGACAGGAGGTTCTGGTCGGTCAGACGGAAATTATCGACCTTGGTTGGCCCCCAAGGTGTTTGCTCGCTGGCCACCAAAGATGAGGGCGCGACGCCCTTGGTGGTGCTGATCCCAAAGCCTATCACTGCGGCAGCGACGGCAAGCGCCATCCCTGCTCGAACCCAAATCTTGCTCATCTTGTGCTCTCGCCCCTGTCGGTACCGCTGTCGCTTGGTCGATAGGAACTCGATCCATTGTCGCGGCATAAGGTCTCATTTTGCGCCAATTTTCGCAGATCGCAAGCTGAAGATGAGCGTTGACGCTGCGTTAAACTGCGGTCTCAATGGTGAAACAACCAAGATCTCCAAAGGGGACGCTTTGATGGGTGAGGAAATGGCTCGTAATTCAGACGTCCAGACGGACCGTCTTGTCAGTGCAGCGCCCTATGGCCTGCTGTTTCTTTTGACCGTGACAAACGCCCTCAACTTCGTCGATCGAAACCTGCTCGCCAGTTTTGCCAACTATCTGAAGCCCGAGCTCAATCTCACCGACACGCAATTTGGCCTTCTGACCGGCATTGTCTTTTTACTGTTCTATGCGGTGGCGGGGCTGTTCATGGGCATGCTCGCGGACCTGTCCAATCGGCCAAAACTGATCGCGGGCGCGATTGCGGTCTGGAGCCTTCTAACCGCGGCCTCCGGCGCAGCGCGCGGCTTTGTCTCCTTGGCCATTCCGCGCGCCCTGATTGGCATTGGCGAGTCGGCCCTTACCCCTTCGGCCATGTCCCTATTGGCGGACCGGTTCTCGCGGGCGCGGATGGGTCTGGTTGCGGCGATATACTATACGGGTGTTCCCATCGGGGCCGGAGCGGGCTTACTGCTGGCGGGCTATCTCGGCCCGGTCATTGGCTGGCGCAACTGTTTCTACGCGGTCGGGGCCTTGGGCCTGATCCTGTCGCTTCTCATGCTGACCGTCCATGAACCGCGCAAGGTGCCGATCCGAAAGCCCGGAGCGGGCCTAGGCTTTGGCGCCCAGATCGCCCAATTGGTTGTAGCCCTGCGCCGGTCCAAGGCGCTTGTCGCGACCATGTGCGGCGGCGTCGCGCTGCATTTTGCCGTTGGTGCGGCGCAATTTGATCAGCTTTGGTTCGTGGTCGAGCGGGGATTTGAAAAGGGCGAGATCGCGCGTCTGTCTGGCCTTGTTACGGTCGTGGCTGGCATCGCGGGCAATCTGTTTGGCGGTATGCTGGGCGACTGGTGGCAGCGTCATATGAAGACCGGACGGCCGATGATGCTATTTTGGATGATGCTGGCCATCCTACCCCTGTCCATTGCCTACCGTCTGGTTGAGCCGGGCACCTTGATCTTCAATATCGGTCTGGGCATCGGCGTGTTCCAACTCGCCGCCTTTTACGGCCCCACCTTCTCGACCGTGCAGGAACTGGCCTCGCAGGAGCCGCGCGCGACGGTGACGGGGTTCTATATCCTGTGCCTGAACTGTATCGGCATGGGGGTTGGCGTCACCGGTGCCGGGTGGGCGGTCGATCAGTTCCGCCAGGCTGGGTTTGCTGAGCCCTATACCGCGTCTGTTCTGGTCGGGGTCGGCCTATCGACCTTGGCCCTCCCCGCCTTCTTCCTTGCCGGTCTTTGGTCAAAAGCCGATCGCGCCAAGATCGATGCGCAAGAGGCGGCGGCTTAGCCTTACCCGCGCGCCGTCCGCGTGTTAGTTAGAGCCATGCTCTATCTGATCCTTAAGGCCCTGATATCGGGCCTCATCATCGCCATCGTGTCCGAAGTGGCCAAGCGCCAACCCGGCTTTGGGGCCTTGATCGCCTCTTTGCCGCTGGTCTCGATCTTGGGGATGATCTGGCTGTGGCGTGGCGGTCAGCCCTCTGGCCTGATCGCCGATCACGTCGAGGCGACGGTCTGGTACGTCCTGCCCTCCTTACCCATGTTCCTGCTGATCCCGGCCCTCCTGCGGCGCGGCATCGGCTTTTGGCCCGCCCTCACGGCAGGCTGCCTGCTCACCATCGGCCTCTATGCCCTGATGACCTGGATCGGCCCGCGTTTTGGCTTGAAGCTCTAAGCCAAGCTTTCGGGTTCAAGGCGAAAGGGATTTTTGACCACGAGCTTTCCGAACTTGCGATCATGCTGAAGGTCTTCTGAAAAGAGGAGATCGCAACCCGCCTCAATGGCCGCGGCGACAATCAAGGCGTCATAGAAGCTGAGCCCATCGCGGCTGGCCAAGTCGAGCGCTGATTGATGGGTATCAAGGGTGACGGGAACGATTGGGTTAAAGTGCAGTCGGATGACTTGGAGCGCTGCGGCAATCTCGGCCCAATCCCGCCGCCATTTTTTGCGCGCAACATTGGTGAACTCATTGAGGACCTGAACACTGATGACCCCGCCTTCGGCCAGCAGGTCTAAGGCGACGTCTCGCCTATCGGTATCGAGAAAGGCGTAGACCAGAATATTGGTGTCAAAAAAACGCTTCACCGCTCATTGGCCTCATCACGGTCAAATCGGTAATCCTGCGGCGCGGCCCAGCGAAACGGGGTCATGGCGTCTCGAAAGGCGGATTTCCGATCCTCGACCTGAACCGTGATCTCGTCGTGGGACGCTGAGACGATCGATAGGGAGTCGCCAGCGCTGAGTTTGAGTTTGTCGACAAGCGACTTGGGCAACCGCACGGCAAGGCTATTGCCCCATTTTGCGACCTGCATGGCAGTCTCCATGATATACAATAGCTTAAGTATATCTTTATCTCGAGCCCTCCGCAACGTGCGCTTAACGCGCCGCTATGGGTTCCCAGTCGAGCCACGAACCTTGGGTGTGAAATTGGACCCGGTCACCGTCTTGCTATAGCCCTGTCAGGCTAGGTTGACTGGCCAGGAGATACGCCATCACCAACTATGACTATCGCCTGCGCATCTTGGCCGCCTGCCTGTCCTGTCTGGCTGGTTATGTCGATGCCATTGGCTTTATCAAAACGGGCGGCTTTTTCGTTTCTTTCATGAGTGGAAATTCCACGCGCGTTGGCGTCGGCTTGGCGGCGGGTGCGACCCATGGGGCCATAGCCGCAGGTCTGATCGGCTGTTTCCTGATCGGTGTCGTGGCCGGGGCCGTGGTGGGGCACCTAGCGGGCCGTTATCGCCGGATTGGGGTGCTAGCGCTGGTCGCAATCTTCTTGACCGTCGCGGCTCTCAGCGGCGGCCTAGGATCTGCCGTGCCTGCCATTGTCGCGATGGTCATGGCGATGGGGGCGGAGAATGCTGTCTTTACCGAGGCCGGTGAGGTTCGCATTGGTCTCACCTACATGACCGGAACGCTGGTTAAGCTTGGCCAACGGGTCTCCGCAGCCCTGTTCGGGGGGGATCCCTTGGCATGGCTGCCCTATTTCCTGCTGTGGGCGGGGCTGATTGCAGGCGCGGTGGCGGGGGCCAGCGCATATGGCCGGTTTGGTATGGCGGCCCTTTGGGGCGCTGTGGTGGCCACCGTTATCTTGATGGGCGTGGCGGCGCGTCTTGGGCCTGATCCTGAGTGGCGCTAGCCATCGAATTTTCGCATGGTGGCAGATTGATCATTGTCACAAAGCACGTGACGCGAGACACAGGACCCTAAGAGGTTCGTTGGTCCAAAGGGCCCGCCGGAGGGGCTAATGGCGTCGAAAACCACCAATTTGGTCGCGGACTGGGACCCAAATCGGGCCGCCGAGATCATCAATGCCCATCTGGGCCTCGAAGGTCCGGCCCTGCCGATCCTGCATGGGTTGCAAGCGGCCTTTGGCTGTGTGCCGTCTGAAGCCATCCCTATGGTCGCCAAAGCCCTGAATCGCAGCCGCGCCGAGATCCACGGCGTCGTCACCTTCTACCATGATTTCCGCGATGCCCCGGCGGGCAAGACCGTGGTCAAGCTCTGCCGCGCCGAGGCCTGTCAGGCAGTGGGGGGGCGTGAGGCCGCGACCTTCCTTCTGGCGTCCTTAGGAATCGGCTGGGGCGAGACGACCCCTGATGGGGCCATCACTGTCGAGCCGATCTATTGCCTTGGCCTGTGCGCTGCTGCCCCTGCGGCTCTGGTCAATGGTGAGCCCCATGGCCGCTTAGATGGTATGGCCCTGATCGAGGCCGTGGCCGAGGCAACCCAATCATGATCCGTCTATTCGTTCCCAAGGATGTGTCAGCCCTTGCGGTCGGTGCCGACCGCGTAGTTACGGCCCTGACGCAGCAAGCAGGTGAGGGTGTGCAGATCGTTCGCACCGGCTCTCGCGGCATGACCTGGCTGGAGCCCTTGGTCGAGGTCGAGACCCCTGAGGGCCGGATCGCCTATGGCCCTGTGACGCCAGCCGATGTGCCCGGACTTTTGGCAGCGGGCCTGCTGAGCGGCGCGGACCATCCCCTGCGCATTGGTCGTCCGGAAGATCACCCCTTCATGGTGCGCCAGACACGACTGACCTTTGCCCGCTGCGGCATTGTCGATCCCCTGTCACTGGAGGATTACCGCGCCCATGGCGGCTTGGAGGGTCTGACCAAGGCTCTGGCCATGGGTCCAGAGGCGGTGGTGGCTGAGGTGACAGCCTCGGGCCTGCGCGGACGCGGCGGGGCGGGCTTTCCGACCGGCATCAAGTGGAAGACCGTGGCCGAGGCTGCGGCGGACCGCAAATATATTGTCTGCAATGCCGATGAGGGCGACAGCGGCACCTTTGCCGACCGCATGGTCCTTGAGGGCGACCCCTTCTGCCTGATTGAGGGCATGGTCATTGCCGGTCTTGCGGTCGGGGCGAGCAAGGGCTTTGTCTATTCCCGCTCAGAATATCCCCACGCCAATACAACCTTCGCTGATGCCCTGATCTTGGCGCGAGAGGCCGGACTGATCGGCCCTGATGTTCTAGGCTCTGGCCGGTCCTTTGAGCTGGAACTGCGCGTCGGGGCTGGGGCCTATGTCTGCGGCGAAGAAACCGCCCTTCTGGAGAGCCTTGAGGGCAAGCGCGGTATGGTACGGGCCAAGCCGCCCCTTCCGGCCCATGTCGGCCTGTTTGGCAAGCCGACCGTGATTAATAATCTGGTCTCGCTGGCCAGCGTGCCGGTGATCCTCGCCAAGGGGGCCAAGGCCTATGCCGACTATGGGCTGGGTCGTTCGCGCGGGACCA
>CAISGS010000147.1 GCA_903884915.1 uncultured Caulobacteraceae bacterium
GGAACGGCTGGGCTCGCTGAAAAACGAAAAGGCCGTGAGCCTGATCGCCATTCACGCGCATGACATCCCCAATGTCTTCCGCCCCGAGACACTGGCCGAGGCAGAATCCGCCAGACCCGCGACCATGGACCACCGCGAAGACTGGCGCACACTGCCACTGCTGACCATCGATCCGGCGGACGCCAAGGACCATGACGACGCGGTCCATGCGCAGCGTGACGACGATCCCGCCAACGAGGGCGGCTATGTCGTCACCGTGGCGATCGCCGATGTCGCGGCCTATGTGCGGCCCGACCGCCCGCTCGACCGCGAGGCTTTGGAGCGCGGCAATTCCGTCTACTTCCCCGACCGCGTCGTGCCGATGCTGCCGGAGCGCATTTCCAACGATCTGTGTTCGCTGCGTCCACTCGAAGACCGGCCCGCCATGGCGGTGCGGATGATCATCGGTGCCGACGGGCAGAAGCGCAGCCACACCTTCCATCGCATCATGATGCGCTCGGCGGCCAAACTGTCCTACCAGCAGGCGCAGGCCGCCATCGATGGCCGCACCGACGACACCACCGCACCCTTGCTGGAACATGTCCTGCGTCCGCTGTGGGCCGCTTATGAAACGGTGAAACAGGCGCGCGACAAGCGTGCGCCGCTCGATCTCGACCTGCCCGAGCGCAAGATCCTGCTGAAAGCTGACGGCACGGTCGACCGCGTCGTCACCCCGCCACGGCTCGATGCGCATAGACTGATCGAGGAATTCATGATCCTCGCCAATGTCGCCGCCGCCGAGACGCTGGAGCGCGCGCAGCAGGAGCTGATCTATCGCGCGCATGACGAGCCTTCTGCGGAAAAGCTCAACGCCTTTGGCGAATTTTTAGCGACCATCGGTGTGAAGGTCGCCAAGGGACAGGTCGTGCGCCCGGAACATTTCAACACCATTTTGGCGCGGGTGAAGGGCGGCGAGCACGAGCACGCGGTCAACGAGGTCGTGCTGCGCACGCAGGCGCAGGCGGAATATGTGGCCGAAAATTACGGACATTTCGGACTCAACCTGAAACGCTATGCGCATTTCACCTCGCCCATCCGCCGCTACGCCGACCTCATCGTGCACCGCGCGCTGATCCGCGCGCTGAAGCTCGGACCCGATGGTCTGCCCGATCTGGAACGCGGCGAACTGGCCGAAATCGCCACGCGTATTTCTGCTGCCGAGCGCCGCGCCATGGTCGCCGAACGCGAGACCGTCGACCGGCTGATCGCGGGCTGGCTGTCGGAACAGATCGGGGCGAGTTTCAAGGGGCGCATCGGCGGCGTGACGAAGTCCGGCCTGTTCGTGAAACTGCTCGACACGGGTGCCGATGGCTTCATCCCGGCCTCCACGCTGGGCGCCGACTATTTCCGCTACGAGGAAAGCGCCCATGCGCTGATCGGCAATCGCACCGGCGAAACCTTCCGGCTGGGCGACATTGTCGAGGTGAAACTCGTCGAGGCCGCGCCGTTTGCCGGTGCGCTGCGCTTCGAGATGCTGAGCGATGGCGCAAGCCGGACCAGCCTCGGCATGGCCAAGGGCAAGGGCGGGCGCGACACCAAGTCCTCTCGCGGACCGACGTCAAAAACCCCATTTAAGGGCCCGAAGAGAAGACAACGAGGCTGATTCCCATGACCTTCGCCCAAACCGCTCACGTCGAGCCAACGCCCGTGCGCGCCTGGTGGCCTGCCATGAAGCTCGGCTTTCACGGGATTTGTCCGGCCTGCGGCGAGGGCAAGATCTTTCGCGCCTTTCTCAAGGTGAATGACTGCTGCCCCTGTTGCGGCGAGGAACTGCACCACCATCGCGCCGATGACGCCCCGCCCTATTTCACCATTCTCGTCGTCGCCCACATCGTGGGTGCCGCCATGCTCTTCGTCGAGCAACATAATGACACGCTCGACATCTGGATTCACATCCTGCTGTGGCCCAGCGTAACGCTCGCGCTGACCTTCTGGCTGCTGCCCAAATTCAAGGGCGCGCTGGTCGCCTATCAATGGGCGCTGCGCATGCATGGTTTCGAAACCGTGCCGCCGAAAACGGCCCATGCGGCCAGAGCACCTTGAGCGCCACACCCACCACGCCATTTCCCGGGCTCGCGGGACAGAAGTCTGCGCCCGGCGACAGCAGTCTCCCGTATCTGCGCCCGGCACCTGCGGCAACAATGATTGTCATGGACGACAGCGGCGCTGAACCGCGCGTGCTGATGGGGCGGCGCAACCCCAATCTCGTCTTCATGCCGGGTCTCTATGTCTTCCCTGGCGGCCGGATCGAACCCGGCGACCGCCGCATGAATGTCGCGGGCGCGTTGCATGACGTCGTGGAAATGCGCCTGATGAGCCGCGTCCAGCGGCCCTCGCCGGGTCGTGCCCGCGCGCTCGCACTGGCCGCCATCCGCGAGACCTTCGAGGAAACCGGCCTGCTGATCGGGTCGCGCGACTATGGCGCACCAGAAAGCGCGCCAGAGGGTGCCTGGAGCGCCTATGCTGCGCATGGCTGCTACCCGGAGCTGGACAGGCTTCACCTGATCGCGAGGGCAATCACGCCCCCGCGCCGGGCGCGCAGGTTCGACACCGCCTTTTTCGCCGTGGGCGTCGAGGCCGTGGTCGATACGGTGGAGGGCATGACCGGACCGGACCGCGAGCTGGTCGATCTTGTCTGGCTGCCGCTCTCGAAGGCTGCCTCGATCGACATGCCGGGCATCACGCGCACGATCATCATCGAATTGCAGGCCCGAATCGCGGCCGGTATGAGCCCGATGCTGCCGGTACCCGTTTACCGCGACCATCGCGGCGCCTGGCGGCGCGACCTGCTCTAGAGGTGCCCAAAACCTTGACATCCCCCACGCGATCCGTAAGGTGCGCGCCAATTCGACCGATGGCTCCTTTCCGTCGGTCGCGCCCCTTTTTCCCGGCCTCCGCCGGCCCTTTCAGGAAGACAGACCATGGCCAAGGCCGCCAATATCAAGATCAAGCTCCTGTCCACGGCTGACACCGGCTTCTTTTACGTGACGTCGAAGAATGCCCGTACGAAGACCGAGAAGTTCACCTTCAAGAAATACGATCCCGTCGTGCGCAAGCATGTCGAGTTCAAAGAAGGCAAGATTAAGTAGCATCTTCGCCTCTTAAACGATCATGCGCCCGGCCTCACCGCCGGGCGTTTTTGATTCTGGGCCGAGACATGCCGCGCCCCCTTGCCTTTTCGCGCAGACGGGACAGAGTGTGAGTCCCTGTTAACAGCGAAAGGAGGTGATCCAGTGTCTCAATGTCGTATCACGAAGTCTCTGGAGAACTTCGGCGACGGAAACAGTCTCGGCTGACACCTTGCTGAAGGTCAGCGACTTTGCTGACATTGTTGAACGCTGCGGAGGAAGCCCTCCGCAGCGTTTTTCATTTGGGGAACTACGCCCCCATCAATTCCCGCCCAATCAGGAACCGGCGGATCTCATTGGTGCCTGCGCCAATGTCATAGAGCTTGGCGTCGCGCAGCAAGCGCTCTACCGGGAAGTCTTTGGTATAGCCTGCGCCGCCTAGGGCCTGGATGGCTTCTAACGCGGTTTTGACGGCATTTTCGGAGGCGAAGAGGATCGCGCCTGCGGCATCAAAGCGGGTGGTCTGGCCAGCGTCGCAGGCCTTGGCGACGGCATAGACATAAGCGCGGGCGGAGTTGAGCGCGACATACATGTCGGCGATCTTGCCCTGCATCAGTTGGAAGCTGCCGATAGGTTTGCCGAACTGCTGGCGATCACGCACATAGGGCAGGACCACGTCCAGACAGGCCTGCATGATGCCCAGAGGCCCGGCAGCCAGCACGGCGCGCTCATAGTCCAAGCCACTCATCAAGACCCCTGCACCGCCGCCCACGGGGCCCATGACGTTCTCTTCTGGGACCTCGCAGTCCTCGAACACCAGCTCGCAGGTGTCGGACCCGCGCATGCCCATCTTGTTGAGCTTGGGCGAGGTGGAAAAGCCCTTGAAGCCGCGCTCGATCAGGAAGGCGGTGACGCCCCGGCTGGCGGCATCCGGGTCGGTCTTAGCATAGACCACCAGCGTGTCGGCGTGGGGACCATTGGTGATCCAGAACTTGGTCCCGTTAAGGACGTAGCGGTCACCCCTCTTGTCGGCTCTCAGACGCATGGAGATGACGTCCGAACCGGCCCCCGCCTCCGACATGGCCAAGGCGCCAACATGGGCACCGCTGATCAGCTTGGGCAGATAGCGGGCCTTTTGCGCAGGCGTGCCCCAGCGGCGGATCTGATTGACGCAGAGATTGGAATGGGCGCCGTAGCTGAGGCCAATCGAGGCCGAGGCGCGGCTGATCTCTTCCATCGCCACGACATGGTCCAGATAGCCAAGGCCCAGACCGCCATCCTCCTCGGACACGGTGATGCCATGCAGGCCAAGCTCGCCCATCTGGGGCCAGAGCTGACGCGGGAAGCTGTTACTGGCGTCGATCTCGGCGGCCAGAGGTGCGATCTTCTCGGCGGCGAAGCGGGCAGTGACGTTACGGATGGCGTCGGCGGTCTCGCCAAGGCCAAAATCCATCGAGGGTGCTAGGGTCTGGGTCATGACCAATGTCTAACATAGGCCTCGCACAGAAGGCCACCGCCCTACCAGCTCAGGCCTTTGGATTTAGCATCCGAAACAATAGGGCTGAAGCCACAGACAGGGCCAAGAGGCCGGTAATGCCAATCGCCCAAGCCCTTGCGAGCGTTTGCGGGTTTTGTCGCACCGCCACATCGGTATCCGTAGCCAAGCTGACCGCAAAGCCCATGGCCGCCAGAGCGCCCAGGGCAATCAGACCCAAAATGGCCAAGTGCCCGTAGTCGAGCTTGGGCACCGCGCCCTTGGGCTTGGACCTCAGGGTAGATTTGGACGGAGCGGCGCGGCGAACCACCGAGGGCGTCGCTGGAAAGAGGACCGTTTCATCAACTGCGGGCTCTGACGGCGAGATCGCGTCGGACAGGGCCTCTGATTGAGGCTCAGGCGTCAGGTCGGCAACCAATGGCATCTGCGCGGGCTCGTCGATCTCGGCAATGGTCGGTGTGACCTCGACAATATCCCAGACTTCAATCACAGGCTCGTCACCTGTGCTGTCATGGGACAGGCACGGGGCGTCCGCATAGGGCACGACCAGACGGCTTGGCACCGGGACCCAACCGCCTTCTGGCTTGAGGAAAAGCGCCTTCTCCATCGCCCGGCGGCGGATCAGGCCATCGACCTCTTGCGACTGCCCTGAAACTTTCGCGTGACACCACTGCTCCATCGCGGTTGCAGCTTCGAGCAGGGCACCGGCATTGATCAGACGCAGGACCGCCGAGCCCTCAAAGGCGTCCAATCCGATATTGTAGACAAAGCTGCCCAAGGCATCGATTTGGTTTAAATTCAAAGGTGTATAGACGAGACCTGAAAGGGCTTCTGAAATGACATTGAGATCATAGCGTAGCAGCAGGTCCGCTTGAGCGCGTGTGACAATCGAGGTTCTTTTGGTCGAGGCGACATGGCCATAGCCCACAGCCCAGCGCCCATCCCCCAGCGGCGTGGCACGGGCCCTAAACCCCTCCAGCAGCTTGATCTGAGCGATGGTCTCGCTGGAGATCTGGTAGGACGAAACCATAGAAACTGATGACCCAATATGAAACAGGCCCTGCCGACCCACTCATGAACCGGCAAGTTCCATGCCGACTAGAGCAGGATGAGAACGGCGAGCCCTAGGAAGCTGAAAAATCCAACCACATCGGTGACCGTGGTCACAAAGACCGTGGAAGACACCGCAGGGTCATAGCCGAGGCGCTCCAACGAGAGCGGCACCAGAATCCCCGCCAAGGACGCGGCCAGAAGATTGATGACCATGGCCATGCCGATGACCAGACCCAAGAGTGGATCATGGAACCAGAAGGTCACGACCGCTCCAACGCACAGGGCAAAGGCGCCCCCATTCAGCAAACCCACAGCAATTTCACGCCAAATGGTGCGCAACATATTGACCGACGACAACTCCTTGGTCGCCAGCGCTCGCACGGCCACTGTCAGGGTCTGGGTGCCCGCATTGCCGCCCATCGAGGCGACGATGGGCATCAGCACCGCCAAGGCCACCAGCCTCGAAATGGCACCACTGAACAGGGAGATGACGCTGGAGGCCAGTACCGCCGTCCCTAGATTGATCAACAACCACCAGAACCGCGACCTGGTGACATCCAGAACCGTGGCGTCACGGCCCGTCTCGGTCACACCGGCGAGGGCGAGGATGTCTTCTTGGCTCTCTTCTTGAATAACGCCAACAATGTCATCGACGGTGATCTGACCAGCAAGGCGCCCGCCCGGAGCCGTCACGGGGGCCGAGATCAGGTGGTACTTATCAAAAATATAGGCCACCTCTTCCTGATCCATCTCGACAGTGATTTCGGTCACTGGCTCCATGATCAGTTCGAGCGGGGTGTCTCGGTTCGATTTGAGCAGCACGCTAACGGGCACTGCGCCCAGCGGCTTGTAGGACGGGTCCACGACATAGATGTCAAAAAACAGGTCCGGCAAGTCATCGGCAGAGTTGCGGATGTGATCGATGGTTTGGCCGACGGTCCAGAACTGCGGCGCGGCCATGACCTCGCGCTGCATCAAACGGCCAGCGCTCTCCTCCCCATAGGCACGTGAGGTCTGGATGCTGGTCCGGTCGGCCTCAGACATGGCCGCAAGCACCTCATCGCGCTTGTCGTCTTCAAGGTCCTCGACCAGATCGGCGGCGTCGTCGGAGTCCAGTTCTTCCAAGGCGCGCACGAGCGCTGCAGGGGCCACCTGTTCCAGCACGTCTTCGCGGATATGATAGTCAAGCTCGGAGAGAATCTCCGCCAAGGCTTCCGGCGCAATGAAGGCCAAGAGCTCATAGCGATATTCAGCGGACAAGAAGCCCATCAGGTCGGCAACGTCAGCCGGACGCAGCGCATCGATCAGTTCGCGCAGCCTTACCGCGTCCCCGCGATCGGCCGCTTCAACCACCATGTCGATATAGGCAGGGTTTAGAGCGTAGTCATCGCCCAAGGCCAGATCTTCGAGATCCTCAGCCGGATTTTGCCCTTGACTAAGGGCCGTCAGATCGCCCGCATTTCGGGTCATCGGACCCTCCTTTGAGGACCCATGATCCCCGGCTGACGGACTGTGGGAAGGACCCCCGAGGTCCAAAGACGCCGGGGGCCTATCCTAAACTCACTGGTGCGGTCGAGAAGACTCGAACTTCCACGGGTTGCCCCACAGCGACCTCAACGCTGCGCGTCTACCAATTCCGCCACGACCGCATAGCAGTGAGCGGCGGGGGTTACC
>CAISGS010000148.1 GCA_903884915.1 uncultured Caulobacteraceae bacterium
GAACTGAGGGTTACCGCCGGTGCCGAACGGACGCCAGGTGCCGGCGAACAGTTGCACACCGCCTGATGGAACAGCTTGGCCGATCGAGGCAAAATAGGCCGCGACGCCGGGGTTATTGGCTGGAGCAATATAGCGCCCAGTGCCCGAACCCGCAGGCATGGCTTCAGCGGTAGGCGATGACAGGGTCAGGTAAGAGGGTGATGTCTGCCAGTTTGGCACGTCCGTGTGGGCATAGAGCGCTTCGACGTGCAGCTTGGTCTTGTCCGACAGGTCGGCATTGATCTCGCCATAGACTTGGAAACGATCTTCCTTTTCGACGATATTGTCGAAGGGCACGAAGTGGAAGTAGCAGCGCGGCGAGGTTCCGGAGAAGCCCGCAAAACCACCAGCACCGGCGCAGCCTGCGTCACGGGTTAGGCCGCCTGCGAGAGGAAGACCAGTTGCTGAAGACAGGGGTGCATAGATGCCGGGGTTACCACCACCGGACCAACCGCCATCGGGGTTATCGAGATAACCCTTGTTGGCCCAATCCCGGTCTTGAGCCGAGAGAACCGAACGATGGTCCCAGCCACC
Source organism: uncultured Caulobacteraceae bacterium (assembly GCA_903884915.1). Lineage (GTDB taxonomy): Bacteria > Pseudomonadota > Alphaproteobacteria > Caulobacterales > Caulobacteraceae > CAISGS01. Next base: position 574 of record CAISGS010000148.1, read on the forward strand.
GGCGATCAGGACGTTGGCACGGTCACCAACCCAGCCATAGGTGAAGTTCATATTATAGTCGCCGTCGGAATCGGCGACATGCTTGTAGGACGCACCAACTTCAAAGCCTTGGAAGTCCTTCTTCGTGATGAAGTTGACCACGCCGGCAATGGCGTCAGAGCCGTAGGTCGCGGCCGCGCCGTCCTTCAGAACTTCGAGGCGACCAATGGCCGAGGCCGGAATGATGTTGGTATCAACAATGCCTGCACCGCCCTGACCGAGCGGGTTGATGGGCATGCGCCGACCATTCATCAAAACCAGCGTCCGGGGCGAACCCAGACCGCGCAGGTTCACACTGCCGGAGCCTTCGGAACCTTGGGCACGGGCGTCGAACTGGTTGGTTTCACCGAGCACACCGTTACTGATCGGCAGGGCCTTCATCAGTTCAAGAACGGTGGGCGAGCCTTCACGCTTGAGTTGTTCGGCACTGAGCACGGCCACGGGCAGGGCCGCGTCGGTTGGGGTGCCTTTAATAAATGACCCTGTGACGACGATCTCTTCGATCTTGTCTCCGGCGGAGTTGGGGGTGCCTTGGGCTGCGGCCGTTGTGGCCATCGCAGCAATCGATAGGGCAGTGCCGAGCATAGCTCCACTGCACATAAGTATGCGCTTGTTCATCTTTTCCCTCCTGGTGCGTTCCTCGATTTTTGACTGTTCAGGGATACGCGGATTGGAGCGTCCGCCACGTTCGCGAGGGACACAACATAATTGTCATGCAGCGGCAGGTTGTCACAGGTCAAATCCTTAGTTCAATGGCACACAAACTATTGAAATTAGATAGTTAAAGACATTTTGTCGCATCTGTAATGGGCGAGGTGGTCTACGAATTACAATTCATGGCTGCCGCGCCACGCTTCGTCGGCAAAATCGTCTGGTCCTACCGATGGGAACGAGATTTTTAGCGGTCCGCCGCTGGAATGTTCAATTTTGTGAATATAGGCGAGACTCTTGACCCAAATTGGGTCATTATATTCCTATGCAAGCTCAGTCGATCGCTCAATCTGGAATGTCCGCCGCGACCCTACGGCTCGATGCGGCTGCGTCCAATCTGGCGAATGCGCAATCTGACGGGGCCTTGCCGTCGGCAGATGGATCGGTATCCGACCCCCTGGCCCCCTCCGTCTATGCGCCGCGCCGTGTGGATCAGATCAGCCTGTCGCCCTCCGCCAGCAAGATTGCGGGTGTATCGGCCCAGATCACGGCAGAGCCCGACTATTTTGCCAGCTACAAACCCGACGCCACCTTTGCCGACGCGCAAGGTATGGTCGCGTCTCCGAATGTGGATCCAGTCACCGAGACCGTCCAGCTAATCACGGCCGAGCAGTCCTTCCGCTCCAATATGAGCGTCTATAAGACCGCCGACGCCATGATGCAGATGGTCCTCGATATCAAGGCCTAGGGCCTAGCTTCCTTTGGGTGCAGTATGTAGCGAGAGTAAGGCGCGCGCTTGACGCAGCCCGCTTTGGTTTGGCTATGAAGGTCTTGAATGTCTGAGCTCCTATCGACCGCCCAAGATGGGCCCGTCTTCCCCATCCATGCCCTCTATGAGCCTGAGCTATCCGCCTTTCTGGATGGCCGCTCGGGGTTCTTACCTCGCCTTGCCGAGCTTTCTGGATTTAAGGCCCGCGCGGGTGAGATCCTTATCGTGCCCCTCCCTGATGGGCAGATCGACCAGGTGCTGCTCGGGCTGGGCATCGCGCCCAAGGATGGGCATCAGACGGATACCGCGCCCTATCGCAGTTTGGCGGCCAAGCTACCGGCGGGGCAATATAGCTTTGCGCCTGCCCAGAACAGCCCTGCGCCCGCCGCCATTGCCCTCGCTTGGGCTCTGGGGGGTTATGGTTTTCACCGCTACAAATCGACCAACGCCGGACCTAGCGCCAAGCTGGTGGTCGCCGATGGTGTCGATGTGACCGAGATCAATGCCATTGCCGACGCCTGCACCTTGGCCAAGGACATGGTCAATACGCCCGCCAATGATATGGGCCCGGTCGAGATCGAGGCCATCGCCCGCGATCTGGCCAAGACCCATGGTGCCACCATCAGCGTCATTACCGGCGACGCGCCGCTGAGCCAAAACTATCCGGCGGTCCATGCGGTCGGCCGCGCCGCTGACCCTGCCCGCGCGCCACGCATGATCGAAATGGCGTGGGGCGAGGCGGACCATCCCCACATCTGCATCATCGGCAAGGGTGTGGTGTTTGATACGGGCGGCCTCGATATGAAACCCTCGGCAGGGATGAGGCTGATGAAGAAGGATATGGGCGGCGCAGCCCATGCCTTGGCGCTGGCCCAAATGATCATGGCCCTCGGCCTTAGCGTTCGCTTGAGCGTGCTGGTGCCCGTCGTCGAGAACGCGATTTCGGGCGACGCCATGAGACCGGGCGATGTGCTGGCCTCGCGCAAAGGCCTGACCATTGAGGTCGGCAATACGGATGCGGAGGGGCGTCTGATCCTCGCCGATGCCCTGACCCGCGCCTGCGAGCTGAGCCCTGCCCTGACCATCGACATGGCCACCTTGACCGGTGC
>CAISGS010000149.1 GCA_903884915.1 uncultured Caulobacteraceae bacterium
ATCCATGCGGGCATTCTCGACGGCGACTATGTCGTGATCCGCAAGTCCGACACGGCCCAGTCAGGCGAAATCGTCGTGGCTCTGGTGATGGGCGAAGAGGCAACCTTGAAGCGCTTGCGGCGCAAGGGGGCCTCCATTGCCCTAGAGGCGGCAAACCCCGCCTATGAGACCCGCATCTTCGGTCCAGATCAGGTTGAGGTCCAGGGCAAGCTGGTCGGTCTGATCCGCCGTTACCACTGAGCCGTCCAAGGCCGGTGACCGCGTAGGCGTTCCGCCTCAAGCCAGCGCCAGCCCTGCTGTCCGCGCCATAGCTCGATAGATCCGCTCTTGGCCAAGTCGCGGGCGGTGAAGACCATCTGCGCCCGACAGGCGTTGGGAACGGACGTGTCGGCGCGGACGATGACCACCTCAGTGCTCGCACAGAGCAACTGCCATTGGGCGAGATCAGGTGCCTTTCGTCCCTGCCAGAGTGACAGAGTAACCGGCGCATTCTGCGGCGACCGGCAGACCCTCCGCTCACAGATAAACTGCGGTGTTTCATCGACGGTAAGGCCGCGACGCCGGGCCCAAAGATCAGCGCCGAAGCGTTTGGCATCGGTCTGAACCAGCACGGCCTGCGCGCCTTGCCGATAGGCCCCGTTGGCCCCATCTGCGGCGATCCAAACATCTGGCATCGAAGGGCGAGGCCAAAGGCTGACCGCCAAGGCGGCTGGCACACCCAGCCAACGCAATCGTCCCTTCCAAAGGCAAACCCACAAAAGCCCAATGAAGGCGATGGGAAGGGCTAGGGCTGGCGCGCTGGGGATGGTGATCATGGCTGCTGGCAAGGCTGCAAACCATGCCGAAAGGGCCGAAAGGGCTGAGATCCCCCATCCAGACGCGACCAAGATCGGCGCTCCCAGTCCGACTGGCGCAAGGACAGCGCCCAGGGCGAGGCCCGGCATGATAACAAAGCCGCTCAAGGGCTCTGTGATCATGTTGGCGAGCAGGCCATAGGTGGCGATACGGTTAAAATGCTGAATGGCAAAGGGCCCCGTCGCGAGGCCCGCCACAGCGCTGGCCACAAGACTGGCCATCAGGCCCGTCGATGCCCATTGAACCGCGCGGATGAACCAAGGGGCGTTGATCTCCCGTGCCGGTCTGGTCCAAGCTTCCGCGAGCGCTACAAGAGCGGCGGTAGCGGCAAAACTCATCTGGAACCCCGGTTCCACGATGGCTTCAGGTTCGATCATTAAGACGATCAGAGCGGCGATGGCGAGGCCATGCAGGGTCAGGGCTCGGCGGTCCAACAGGATGGCAAGGAAGGCCAAGGAAGCGGTAATGGCCGAACGGACTGCCGGGGCGGGCGCGCCTGAGAGGCCAAGATAGAGGAGCACCGCCACAAGCCCGATCATGGCGGCGAGTTTCTTGCCATTGACCCGAAGCGCCAGTCTAGGCACCGCAGCGATCAAGACCCTCACCGCAAAGAAGGCAAAGCCTCCGACAATGGCCATGTGCAGGCCGGAGATCGACAGGATATGGGCCAAGCCCGCCGCACGCATATCATCGACCTGCTGCGTCTGCAGCCAAGCCTCATGACCGCTAACCATAGCCGCTGCCACGGCGCCGTTGGTCTCGCCCATCACCCTGACGAGATAGGATGAAACCCGCCAGCGCATGGCATTGATCGCCAAGGTCGCCCTAAGCCTTAAAGGCGGTGCATCGAGCAGGATCTGGCGAGGCGCACCCAAGGTAAAGCCAGACCCGCCGATGCCGTCATAATAGGCCCGCCGCGCAAAGTCATAGGCTCCGGGACTGGCTGGACTGGGCGGCGCATTGAGGATGGCGCGAAGACGAACGGCACTGCCTGGCGGCGTGACCATCACATCTTGAACCGTAACCCTGAGGCGAAGGGGTGTTTGGCGAGGCTCAAGGCCTTCGACATAAACGGGCGCGACCATAATCCGCCCGCCCGAGGCCCCGGGCGATAGCACATCGACGACATAGCCCTCGACCGTTCGCGGCGTTGAGGTTCCTTGGCTGATGATCGGCGCCGCCACCTGGATCGTGCGCAGTTTGGCGGTGACCATGCCGGCGCTCAGGGCCAGTAGCAGGGCGCAGGGGATGAACAGCGCTGATCTATATCGGTTGGCCCAGACGAGCACGGACAGGCTCGCGGCGCCGGCCATCAGCAATGGCCAAAGTAGGGGCTCTCTCGGCAGGACCAGATAGCTCGCACAGCCCAGCCCAAAGGCGACCGGTAACCACAGAACCCAGCGCTCGATCTGTGAGAGCAACTGCTCCACGAACCGTGGGCCAAGTCGTTGAAACCCTTGCGCTGAAGCGGCTTGGGGATTACCACCCAAGCGGCCTTGCGCCGCCGCAGGCGTGATCGCGCCCGCGTTCGTCCCTAACCCTTGGATATCGATGTCCGACCGCCCTGCCGTCGTCACCCGCTTTGCCCCCTCGCCCACCGGCTATCTCCATATAGGCGGTGCAAGAACGGCATTGTTCAACTGGCTTTTTGCGCGGCACTGCGGCGGCACGTTCCTATTGCGGGTTGAGGACACCGATCGCGAGCGCTCGACCGAGGCTGCCGTGGCGGCAATCTTTGAAGGTTTGGACTGGCTAGGGCTTAAGGCCGATGCCGAACCTGTGTTCCAATTTGCCCGCGCCGAGCGTCACCGTGAGGCGGTTATGGATCTGGTCGCCAAGGGCCGGGCCTATCGCTGTTACATGACGCCCGAACAGGCCGACGCCCAGCGTGAGCAGGCCAGAGCCGAGGGCCGCGCCCTGCGCTCGCCTTGGCGCGATCAGGTCGCTGGACCAGACAAGGACAACCAACCCTTTGTGATCCGCTTCAAAGGCCCGGTCGATGGCGACACGGTCGTTGAGGATCTGGTCCAAGGTCGGGTGACGTTCCACAATCGCGATCTGGATGATCTGGTCCTGCTGCGCACGGACGGCGCGCCGACCTATAATCTGGCCGTAGTCGTTGATGATCACGATATGGGCGTGACCCACGTCATTCGCGGCGATGACCACCTCAACAATGCCGCCCGGCAAAGCCTGATCTATGAGGCGCTAGACTTTACCAAACCCGCCTTTGCCCACATCCCCCTGATCCACGGACCGGACGGGGCCAAACTGTCCAAGCGCCATGGCGCGCAGGCGGTAGGAGACTATGCGGAGCTTGGCTATCTGCCCGAAACCCTGCGCAACTATCTGGCGCGCCTAGGCTGGAGCCATGGCGATGATGAGATCTTCTCCGACGAAGAGGCCATCGCTTGGTTCGATATTGCCGATGTCAATAAGGGGGCCTCGCGCCTCGACTGGGACAAGCTGAACCATATCAATGCCCATTATCTGAAGTCCGCCGACCCTGATCGGATTGCCGATCTGGTGCTCAAGGCCTTAGCCGCGCGCGGAACGGTGCTGGAGGGGCCGTTAGAGGCCCGCCTTCGCGCGGCCATGCCTCTGTTGCAGGATCGTGGAAAGACGGTTCTCGAACTGGCAGATCAGATGGCCTTTGTGATTGCCCAGCGCCCCTTGGTGCTCGACGACAAGGCGACCAAGAGCCTGACCGAAGAGACCGTCGCGCGGCTGTCGCGATTGCGCGATAGATTGCAAACAGCACCGGTTTGGACCGCTCCAGAGCTCGAGGCCCTGCTCAAGGATTTTGCCGAACAGGAGGCGGTTGGATTTGGCAAGTTTGGCCCTGCCCTGCGCGCCATATTAACCGCAGGATTGCCCGCGCCTGACCTGGGAAAAACATTAGCGGCCTTGAACCGTGACGAAAGCTTGACGCGGATGGACGATAGGCTTTTGTAATCAAATTTAGTCACTATAAAGCTTAAGACGCGTGGGGCGCGCCCCGCACACGACGAAGGATGATTGGCATGAATGATAAGACCACGCCCAAAGCGGCCGCGAGCCTAACCCTAGGCGGTAAGAGCTATGATTTGCCGGTGCTTTCCGGTTCCACCGGTCCGGACGTGGTCGATGTGCGAAAGCTCTATGCTGACGCTGACGTCTTCACCTTCGATCCCGGCTTTACCTCCACGGCAAGCTGCGAAAGCAAGATCACCTTTATTGATGGCGACGCAGGCGTTCTGCTGCATCGCGGCTATCCGATCAGCCAGTTGGCCGAAAAATCCAGCTTCCTAGAGGTCTGCTACCTCTTGCTGAACGGCGAGCTACCCAAGGCTGACGAATTTGCACAGTTCGAGCACAACATCACCTATCACACCATGCTGCACGCGCAGTTTGACCGCTTCTTCGAGGGCTTCCGTCGCGACGCTCACCCGATGGCGATCATGACCGGTACGGTCGGTGCCCTGTCGGCCTTCTATCACGACAGCATCAATGTTGATGATCCAGAGCAGCGCAAGATTTCGGCCCATCGCCTGATCGCCAAGATGCCGACCATCGCGGCCCGCGCCTTCAAATATTCCGTCGGCCAGCCCTTCGTCAGTCCACGGAACGATCTGGGCTATTCGGAAAACTTCCTGCGCATGTGCTTTGCCGTGCCTGCCGAAGACTATGTGGTGAACCCTGTTCTGGCCCGCGCCATGGACCGGATCTTCATCCTCCATGCCGACCACGAACAGAACGCCTCGACCTCGACCGTGCGTCTGGCCGGGTCGTCGGGTGCCAACCCGTTTGCCTGTATCGCCGCCGGTATCGCCTGCCTTTGGGGCCCAAGCCACGGCGGGGCCAATGAAGAGGCCCTGATGATGCTGAAGGAAATCGGCACGGTTGACCGTATTCCTGAATATGTTCAGGGCGTTAAGGACCGCAAGTATCGCCTGATGGGCTTTGGTCACCGCGTCTATAAGAACTACGACCCCCGCGCGACCGTCATGCAAAAGACCTGCCATGAGGTTCTGGCCGCTGTGGGCGACCCCAACGATCCGCTGTTGAAGGTGGCCATGGAACTGGAAAAGATCGCCCTCAGCGATCCCTATTTCGTGGAACGCAAGCTCTATCCGAACATCGACTTCTATTCGGGCATCACCCTTAAGGCGATGGGCTTCCCCACCGACATGTTCACCGTTCTGTTCGCCCTGGCCCGCACCGTCGGCTGGATCTCGCAGTGGAAAGAAATGTTCGAAGACCCAGCGCGCAAGATCGGCCGTCCGCGCCAGCTCTACACCGGCGCCCTGCAACGCGATTTCGTCGATATCGAACAGCGCTAGGCCAAGCGTAAAGTTAAAATGAAAAGGGCGGGACCTCGCGGTTCCGCCCTTTTTTGTGTCTAACCGCGACCCTACCCCCGCTTCAGATAGTCCATCACCACATCTGCGGCCCGCTCGGCCGGGTCAGGGCCGCCTCGGCCCATCTTGTCGAGGGCGGCGAACTGGTCGGCGGACTGTCTGGCGCGGCGGTCGAGATCATCGAGCAGATCTGACACGGCCTTGGCCATCAAGGGGCCGGTGCAGCGATCTTGCAAAAATTCGGGGGCGACATAGCGGCCCGCCGCAATATTGAACAGGGTCACGTAGGGCGTGCGGAGCAAGAGCTTGAGCACCCCATAGGTCACCGCCCCGATCCGATAGCCCACCACCATCGGACAACCGGCCAGCGCCAACTCCGTCGTCACCGTGCCGCTACAGGCCAAAGCCGCAGTCGAGGCCACCATGGCGTCGCGTTTCAGCGCTTCGTCGCGAAGGACATGGGCGCGGAACGGCCAACTGGCGACCTTGGCGGCGACCTCATCGGCCACGGTGGAGGCAGCGGGGACAACCACATGCAGACGCGGATGGGCCGCCTTGATCAGCCGCAGGGCGTCCTCAAAGGGCGGCAGGACCTTGGCGATCTCGGCGGGGCGACTGCCGGGCAGGACCAGAAGGATCGGATCCTCACGCCCTGCGCCAATATGGGCACGCAGCCGTGCCGGATCAGCGGTCTCAAATCCAATCGAAACCGCCGTGTTGCCGACAAAGGTCACCGGCAGGCCTTCGGCCTCGAAATAGGGGGCGTCGAAAGCGTGGATGGACAGCAGGTGGTCAACAGCGGCGGCCAAGGTCTTGGCCCGGCCCGGACGCGAGGCCCAGACCTGAGGGCCGACATATTTGATCAGGGGCAGCTTCGGGAGCTGTTTGCGCAGGCGCGTGGCAACGCGCAGGGTAAAGCCCCAGCTATCGATCAAGACTGCCACATCAGGCTGTTCGCGCACGGCCAAGGCTGCGGCCTCATCGGCGCGTTTGACCACGCGGCCATAGGCGGCGACGCCTTCGAGGATACCGAGAATGGACAGTTCCGAAATCTCGAACGGGCTGACAATGCCTTGAGCGGCCATCTTCTCGCCGCCAATACCGACAAAGCGCACGCCATCGCCCAGCCGCGCCTTGAGCACCCGGGCCAATCCGGCCCCCAGGGTGTCACCAGAGGCCTCAGCCGCGACCAGCATGACACAGAGGGGCTTAGGGTTCGCGTCCTGGGTCAACTTAGGCCCCTGCCCCATCATCGCCTGGCGCGTGAGGGATGCCCAGAATGAACAGGCCTAGGCTATCGGCGGCCTCGATCACAGCTTGCCGATCAATGACCAGCAGGGCGCCAGCCTCACCGACAATTCCGCGAAGGCCAACACGGGCCGCTGCGCGAACCGTGGCCACACCGATGGTCGGAAGGTCCACGCGGCGCTCTTGGATGGGCTTGGGAGCCTTGGCCAGCACGCCGCAGGCCTCACCGGTCTCGCCAACGCGCAGGGCCTTGGGCAGGTCCGCACAGCGCGCCAGCATGGCATCGGTGCCCTCTTGCCCCTCAACCGCCAATACGAGCCCACGCACGACCACTGCGCCCTGCCCTATATCCATCCGGCCAATGGCGCGGGCGACCTCGATGGCGCGGGAAATGTCGGCCTTGTCGCTGGCCTCAGGCACCACAGCGCCCAGCACACCGACCGGAAGGGTTAGGTCATCGACGACCTCGTGGGCGCCCTCAATGACAAAGCCCTCCATCTCAAACTCGGCCAGCAGGGCGCGAAGCAGACCATCATCGCCCTTGCGCGCCGCCGAAATGACCCTTGGCAGAGCCATCATGCCGCGCATATCGGGCTTTAGGGCCGCGAAATCAGGCCGTGCGACCAGACCGGCAAAACAGACCGTCTCACATCCCGCCTTTTTGAGGGCGGAAAAGCACTTGCCCAGTTCGGCCATGCCAATGTCGGCGCCCGGAAATTCGGCCATGGCCGCATCGGCAAAGCCCTTGAGCCGGACGACAAAGAACGGACGACCCGCATCAACGCAGCGCTGGGCCAGCGTCCTTGGCAGGTCGCCTCCACCGGCAATGAGACCAAACTTGCGCATAGGCTTGCTCAATCGTGTGGCAGACAGATGGGGCGATTGGCGTCGGAGCGGATGAAGTTGACGATCTCCATCACTTCGGCCGAACCCCGATAGACCTCGGTCGTGTCATCGAGCCGCTCTTGGAACGTGCCCTCATCGGCAAACATCAGGCGATAGGCGGCGCGCAGATTGTTGATCGCCTCGCGCGGGAAGCCACGGCGCTTGAGGCCGACAAGGTTCAGGCCTTCGAGGTGGGCATGATTGCCCCAGACCGAGCCATAGGGAATGATGTCCTTGGTCACCACGCCGCCGCCGCCGACAAAGGCATAGCGGCCAATGCGCGTGAACTGGTGCACGGCGCTGAGCCCGCCCATAAAGACGAAGTCTCCAACCTGAACATGGCCGCCGAGGGTGGCGTTG
>CAISGS010000150.1 GCA_903884915.1 uncultured Caulobacteraceae bacterium
CCTTGGGCGAGCCCATAACGATGAAGGTGACGATATTGGCGACCATGGGCTGGGCGCCGAGGGTTTCGGTATGGAACAGCTTATAGGCCGCTAGATCTGCCGCCTCGACCCTCAGCAGATATTCGACGGTGCCGGTGATGTTGTGGCACTCGCGCACCTCTGGAACCGGCTGCATGGCCGCTTCGAAGGCCGATTGACTGGCCTTGGTATGTTGCGACAGGCCAACCGTTACATAGGCAATGACCCCAATGCCCAAGGCAGCAGGGTTGAGCACCGCCCGATAGCCGCTGATCACGCCGCTGCGCTCCAATTCCTGAACCCGCCTTAGGCAGGCTGAGGGTGACAGGCCGACCCGCTCGGCGAGGTCGATATTGCTGATCCGCCCATCTTGAGACAGGGCTTGCAATATCTTGTGGGTGATGGCGTCAAATTTGGTCATTAGTTGTGAAAATGACAGATATTCGCTGCAAATTGCAAGCTATTCTAAGTCAAACTGGTGCACTGTTGCGCCATGATGACGCTCAATCTCTTCTTGGCCCTCTCGGCCTTCGCTCTGGTCTCGTCCCTGACGCCGGGGCCGAACAATCTGATGCTGATGGCATCGGGCACCAATTTCGGCTTTGCCCGGACCGTGCCCCATATGTTGGGCGTATCGATCGGCTTTGTGTTCATGGTGATCTTGGTTGGACTGGGTCTTGTCGGGATCTTCAAGGCCTTTCCCGTGACCTATGTGATCCTCAAATGGGTCAGCGTCGTCTATCTGCTCTATCTGGCTTGGCATATCGCAACCGCTGGCGCCCTTGTTGTCAAGGACGGTGAGCCTGCGACCGCAGAGGCCAAGCCCTTTCGATTCTATCAGGCGGTGCTGTTTCAGTGGGTTAACCCCAAGGCCTGGACCATGGCCCTCACCGCCGTCACCGTCTATGCCCCGCCGCAAAAGCCGCTTCTAGGCCTCGTGACCGTTGCGGTGATCTTTGGCGCGATCAATCTGCCGTCCGTGGGCCTGTGGGCGCTGTTGGGGGTTCAGATGCGCCGCTTCTTGGATGAACCGGGCAAGATGCGCGCCTTTAACATCACCGCCGCCCTATTGCTCGTCGCTACCCTCTATCCGGTGGTCGAAGAGCTTTTCATAAGGGCTAGCTAAATTTCGACTGGGATCAGGCGCAAAGCTTGCCTAGGGTCGTGTCCTGTCTACTGAGGATGATCCCTATGAAGTCATTGTTCGTTGCCGTTGCCCTTGTCCCTTTGATCAGCCTGTCTGGGCTCGCTCATGCGCAACCCATGCCGGGACCTGCTGCGCCTCAGATCGAGGCCGCGCGCGACGTGCCCTATGAGGCGGGGCCGATTAAGCTGGCGGTCGATGCGACCGATAATGACCGACGAATCTTTACGGTTCAGGAGACCTTGCCGGTCAGCGCCTCTGGACCCTTGACCCTGTTCTATCCGGCTTGGCTGCCCGGTGCCCACGCGCCGCGCGGTCCCATCGAGCAGTTGGCGGGCCTGATGATCACCGCAGACGGCCAGCCGGTCGCTTGGACCCGTGATCCTGCCAATGTCTATGCCTTCCATGTCACAGTGCCTGCAGGCGCAAAGGCGCTCGATATCCGCTTCCAGTTCCTGTCGCCCACCGACAGGTCTATGGGCCGCGTGGTGGTGACGCCGGACATGCTGAACCTGCAATGGAACGCGGTCGCGCTCTATCCCGCTGGCTATTTTACCCGGCAGATCATGGTTGAGCCGACCTTGCGCCTACCCGAAGGCTGGCAGCTAGGTACGGCCTTGGAAACGGCAAGCCGTGAGGGCGATTTGGTTCGTTTCAAGGCCGTGACTTTCGACACGCTCGTCGATTCGCCGATCTTTGCCGGGCGCTATTACCGTCAGATTGATCTTGATCCCGGCGCAGCCGTGCCAGTGCGTCTCAATATCGTTGCTGACCGGCCCGGCCAGTTGGAGGCCACGCCCGAGCAGATTGCGGTCCATCGTACCCTCGTGCAGCAGGCCTATAGGCTCTACGGCTCCTATCACTATAATCACTATGACTTCCTGCTGGCGCTCACTGACAAGATGAGCGGGATCGGACTGGAGCACCATCGGTCGAGCGAGAATGGCGTCGCGCCGACCTATTTCACCGAATGGGACAAGGGTGCCGTCGGCCGCGACCTTCTGGCCCACGAATTTACCCATTCTTGGAACGGCAAGTTCCGGCGTGGTGAGGATCTCTGGACCGAGACCTTCAACACCCCGATGCGCAATAGTCTCCTCTGGGTCTATGAGGGTCAGACCCAATATTGGGGTGATGTTCTGGCCACGCGCTCTGGCTTCAAAACCAAGCAGCAGGGCTTGGAATCCTTGGCCATGACCGCCGCGACCTTTGACAATCGCGTTGGCCGCGCTTGGCGGGCCATGAGTGACACGACCAACGATCCGATCATGACCGCCCGCCGCCC
>CAISGS010000151.1 GCA_903884915.1 uncultured Caulobacteraceae bacterium
AAACTTCCTCGTGCTTCGACAAGCTCAGCATGAGGAAGACTGTGATATCCGCTCATTTTCATTCATCCTCATCCTGAGCTTGTCGAAGGACGAGGATGGCACCCGCAGACCAGGCGGCCGCCCACGCTTCGACAGGGTCAGCGTGGGGAGGGGAAGTGGGACGTACGGCGGCAGGTGTCTTACCCGTCACTCCGCTCTATAAGGGACCCATGACCGCACTGATCCGATTCCTGATGAATATGGACGCCCGCGCTTGGCGCAGCGTTGGTGTGTCATTCGTGCTGTTCGGCGGCGTGGGGATCGTGTTTGTGTTTGGGGCTCAGCTCTTGGGCTTCAACGGCGAAACGACGGTCGAGCATTGGCTGGACATAGCGCCCCATGGTCCCTTTGCCCTGCCGGTCGCAGTGGCGGTCTTTGCCCTGATGGCCTTTTTGGGTGTTCCGCAATTTGTCCTGATCGCCGCAACGGTTCTCGCCTTCGGTCCGTGGGTTGGACTGACCTATAGCTGGATCGGCACGCTGGTTTCGGCGGTGGTGGGCTTTGGGCTCGGTCGTAAGATCGGCAGCGGGGCCCTGTCGGCCTTGGGCAGTGTTGGCGGCGGTGAGGGTGTGACGCGCTTTATGGGCCTGATTGGCCGCAATGGCTTTATGGCCAGCCTGATCGTGCGTTTGGTGCCGTCTGCACCCTTTATCGTTGTCAATATGGCGGCAGGCGTGACCCCCATGCGCTTTCGGCACTTTCTCGCCGGCACGGCCCTTGGCATCATCCCCAAGATCGCCCTGACTGCCTTTGCCGGCAATAGCATTGTCCAAGCCATGAAGGGTGGGGGCTATCAGCCCATAATCCTGCTTGTTTTGGCGGCGGCGGTTTGGCTCGGAGCCGGATTTGTCGCTCGGCGTTGGATGAAGCGCGATGGAAATGAAATTTCGTCAAATGACCGGACAAAGTGAAAATTTCTTGCCGTGAGCCGTAAAATGCACCCGTTCGGCGCAAGAGGCTTGCTCAAATCTCGAAGATTCGTTAGAAGCGGAGCATGAATATGCGTCTTCACATGACTGGACAGGCGGCTTCGGCAGTGCTGTACCCCCTCTTGGGTGGGGTCCTAGGGCTTAGCTGCCCCTGGGCGTTCTGAGGCGCGTATCGAACGCGGCCGGACGTGCAGGGGGTGAAAGACAAAACCCTAAACCGTCCATGACCAACGCCAAGAGCAATTCACATGACCTCTTCTATCGATAATACCGCCGCAGCCGCTGCTAAGGCGCGCGAAAATGTCATCATCTTTGACACCACCATGCGCGACGGCGAGCAATCGCCCGGCGCCTCCATGAGCCTGGATGAAAAGCTCGAACTGGCCAAGATTTTGGAAGATATGGGGGTCGACGTCATCGAGGCCGGTTTCCCCATCGCCTCCAATGGCGACTTCGAAGCGGTCCGCGAGATCGCCAAGATCGTCAAGACCAGCACCATTGCGGGCCTGTGCCGCGCCCATCAGGTGGATATCGACCGCTGCGCCGAGGCCTTGAAGCCTGCCGCCCGTGGCCGCATTCATGTGGTGATCGCCACCAGCGACCTTCATATGAAGCACAAGCTGCAGATGGAGCCAGAACAGGTTCTGGAAACCATCACCCGCTCGGTTACTCATGCTCGCAATCTGCGTGATGATGTCGAGTGGTCCGCTGAAGACGCGACCCGCAGCGAACGCCAGTTCCTGCGCCGCGCCGTCGAGGCCGCCATCAAGGCTGGCGCCACGACCATCAATCTGCCGGACACGGTCGGCTATACCTACCCGTCAGAATATGCCGACCTGTTCAGCTGGATGACCCAGAATGTTGAGGGTGCCGACCGGGTGATCTTCTCAACCCACTGTCATAACGACTTGGGTCTGGCCGTGGCCAACTCTCTGGCCGGGGTTCAGGGCGGTGCGCGTCAGGTGGAATGTGCCATCAATGGCCTAGGCGAGCGGGCCGGTAATGCGGCGCTGGAAGAGATCGTCATGGCGCTGAAGGTGCGGGCCGACCGTCTGCCCTTCCAGACCCGCATCGACAGCACCCACATCACCCGCGCCAGTCGCTATGTGTCGGCCATCACCGGCTTTGCGGTCCAGTACAATAAGGCCATCGTCGGTAAGAACGCCTTCGCCCACGAAAGCGGTATCCATCAGGATGGCATGCTGAAGAACCGCGAGACCTACGAGATCATGACCCCGGAATCGGTCGGTCAGGCCCCCTCGACGCTGGTTATGGGCAAACATTCCGGCAGTCACGCCTTCCGCGCCAAGCTGAAGGATCTGGGCTATGAGCTGGGCCAGAACGCTCTGAAGGAGGCCTTTGTCCGCTTCAAGGACTTGGCTGACCGCAAAAAGCACGTCTATGACGACGACATTATCGCGTTGGTCGATGACGCCTTGGCACGGGGCGGGGAGCGTATCCGCGTGACCCATCTGCGCGTCATTGCCGGCACCGAAGGCCAATCTGCTGACCTGACCTTGGACATTGACGGCGTCGAACAGAAGGCGACCTCAACCGGTGACGGGCCTGTGGATGCCGTATTCAACGCCATTCGCCAGATCGTGCCCCACGAGGCGGCGCTTCGCCTGTTCCAGGTCCATGCCGTGACCGAAGGTACCGATGCTCAGGCTCAGGTCTCGGTGCGTCTTGAGGAGGATGGCCGGATCGCGACCGGTCAGGCCGCCGATACCGACACCATGACCGCTTCGGCCAAGGCCTATGTCAATGCGCTGAACAATCTGATGGCGCGCAAGCAGAAGTCGGCTCCCGAGCCTCTCGTCTCCAGCCAGTTCTAGAGACCGGTGCCTAATCCTCATTCTCGCGCTGGGTCTGGCTCGGCGCGAGGCGAGGTCGTCTCCTCATGTTGATCTGGATCCCCCTGACCCTCGCGGCGACGGTTCTGCAGGTATCGCGCAATGCTCTACAGCGCGGGCTATTGCCGGTTGCGGGGCCTTGGGGCGCGACCTTGGTCCGGTTCCTGTTTGGACTGCCCTTTACGCTGGCCTTCATTGCTGTGGCCAAGCTGATGACGCCTCAGGCGCAAGGTCATTTCAGTGCCTATTTCTTTATGGCGTGCAGCATCGGTGCCTTGGCGCAGGTTGGGGCGACGGCGGCGCTTTTGGTGTCGATGCAGCGTTCCAGCTTTGCCATTGGCACGGCCTTTCAGCAAAGCTCGCTGCCCTTTACCGCCTTGGTCGGGTTCTTCGTGTTCCACGATCCGATCAGCCCGGTCGCTTGGGCTGGGCTGTTTATCGCAACGGGGGGCCTCGTCTATCTGTCTTGGCCGCGTCGGATGGAAGGGGTTCGCGACTGGAGCCCGGCTCTGCTCGGCCTAACGTCGGGGGCCTGTTTCGCCCTAAGCGCCAATGCCTTTCGCCAAGGGGGCCTAGCCTTTGATCCGCATCACGTCGTCTTTTCAGCGCTCGTGACCGTGGCGGTGGTTCAAACGATCCAGACCCTCGTGCTGATCATCGGCCTAACGATCCTTGACCCCAAGGCGCTGAGGGGCGCGATCGGCGCGTGGAAGTCATCCTTGGGGGCGGGTTTCTTTGGGGCAGGGGCCTCAGCCCTTTGGTTTATCGCCTTGACCATGAGCCCGGCGGGCCCGGTTCGCGCCGTTGGCGTGGTCGAGATGCCGGTCGCGGCCCTGATGGGGCGCAGGCTGTTCGCTGAGCGTTTGAGCCTCGCCCAGATCGTCGCGGGTGCCGTTACCGCGCTTGGCGTGGTTTTAGCCGCGATTGGATAGTTAGTTCGCTTATCGTTTTGAGCGGTGTGCCTATAGACGCCTGTCAAACCGAATCACAAAATGCCTTGAATTCAACACGCTCACAGGGCAAACCGACCTGTCTGCAGGGCTTGAAACAGGCTAAGCGTTCTTCTTGTCTGTCGATTGTCCTTACGCAACGCAATTCGTGTGGATGAACCGTCAAGGGCTGCAGCCACAAGACCATCTATTTGCTATCTTAGGTAAGACGCCCTTCCATCCCTGAGTCTCAAGGCACATCATGTTTTCGTCCCTTTTCGGCATGGTCTCCAACGACATCGCCATTGACCTCGGCACGGCCAACACCCTGATCTATATGAAGGGTAAGGGCATCGTTCTGAACGAGCCTTCGGTTGTGGCGCTGCGCACGGTCGGCGGACGCAAGGTCGTTCACGCTGTGGGTATCGAAGCCAAGCAGATGCTGGGCCGCACCCCGGGTCACATGGAGGCCATCCGCCCCATGCGTGACGGCGTGATCGCGGACTTCGAAGTGGCCGAAGAGATGATCAAGCACTTCATCCGCAAGGTTCATAATCGCAAGAGCTTCGTGAACCCCAAGGTCATTGTCTGCGTGCCATCGGGCGCTACCGCCGTTGAGCGCCGTGCGATCAATGACAGTTGCCTGAACGCCTCGGCCCGCCGCGTTGGCCTGATCGATGAGCCCATGGCCGCCGCTATCGGCGCGGGCCTGCCGATCCACGAACCTACAGGCTCGATGGTCGTGGATATCGGTGGCGGTACGACCGAGGTCGCGGTTCTGTCCCTGTCCGGCATCGTCTATTCGCGCTCGGTTCGCGTTGGCGGCGACAAGATGGATGAGGCGATCATCTCCTATATGCGCCGTCACCATAATCTGCTGATCGGTGAAACCACCGCTGAGCGGATCAAGAAGGAAATTGGCACCGCCCGGTCACCGGCCGATGGCGAAGGCCTTGCGATTGAGGTCAAGGGCCGCGACCTGATGCAGGGCGTGCCGCGCGAGGTTCGGATCAGCGAAAAGCAAGCGTCTGACGCCTTGGCCGAACCGGTCAGCCAGATCGTCGAAGCGGTTAAGGTCGCGCTCGAGGCGACGCCGCCTGAATTGGCGTCGGACATTGCCGATAAGGGTATCATGCTCACCGGCGGCGGTGCCTTGCTGCGCGGTCTGGATTTGGAAATTCGCGATCATACGGGCCTGCCCGTGACGGTCGCTGATGATCCCTTGTCCTGCGTGGCGCTGGGCTGCGGCAAGGTGCTTGAGCATCCGCGTTGGATGAAGGGCATCTTGGAATCCTCCATGTCCTAACCGCCTGATGGTGGCACTTCTTGCGTCCTGACGAATTTCTATGATCTTGGCCCTGTCCGGATCTGCCGTGGAGACCAGCGTTGTCCTTAAGGGACGGGCCATTTCAAGACCTCAAGGTCCCGCTAACCTGGGCGGCAGCCATGGCGATTATTGTCGCGGGCGTGGCGGGTCTTGGCCTTTTGCTCAGCGATCGGCGCGAAACCTATAAGGCCGAGGCCTATGGGGCCGGGCGCGTGGTTGTTGATCGGGTCGTGGCGCCTGCTGCCGATGTCCTATCAACCCCCGCCGATTGGGCTCGGGTCCTTGGCAACGGCATCGGGGACTATTTCTTCGCTGTCAGTGAAAATCGCCGCCTGAAGCTTGAAAATGCCCGGCTGCGACAGTGGCGAGACGCCGCCATCGCGCTCGAAGACATCAATTCTCGCTACCGCGCCTTGCTGGGCGTCAAGATTGATCCCCCGATCCCTATGGTCACGGCGCGGGTCGTGCTCGATGCGCGAGGTCCCTTTGCCAATACCCGCCTTGCCAATGAAGGTGAAGAAAAGGGCGTGAGGGTCGGGCAGCCTGTGATGAGCGACGCCGGTCTGGTCGGCCGCGTTGTCGGCACCGGCCCGGGTATTAGCCGTATTTTGCTGCTCACCGATGTCGCGAGCCACATGCCGGTCTTGGTGGACCGCACCAATGCCCGCGCGATCCTGTCCGGCGATGGCGGTCCCAATCCGACGCTGGACTATCTGCGGGGGATTGATCCTGTTCGCAATGGCGACCGGATCTTGAGCTCCGGTGATGGCGGTGTCTTGCCGCGAGGCCTTCCGGTCGGGACAGCGGTTAAGGGCTTGGACGGCCATTGGCGGGTGCGGTTGAGTTCAGATTCCGTACCGATCGATCTTGTGCGCATTCTTCTGTTCAAAGATTTCACCGATCTTGCCGCCCAAAAGGCGTTGCAGGCCTCGAAAATGCCGCCCTTGACCGATGTTCCCGCGCCGGTGGCCTCGTCGTCCGTCCTGCCCCCCGCGCTCACATCAAAGCCTGCCGCCGCGCCGGTTGTTACTGCGGTCGTGCCAAAGCCTTCCGCGCCAAAGCCTCTTGCGGGTAAG
>CAISGS010000152.1 GCA_903884915.1 uncultured Caulobacteraceae bacterium
GGCAGCACCGAGGGCCAGAAGGCCGACCATGCCGGTACGATCGATTGCACGTTCAAAACGAGTCAAGTTTGCGAGAGTCATGTTCATAGTCCTTGATCTTAAATTCCAAGCCCCGGGGAGGGGGCCGTCCAATCTGGACAGTGCTTAGATGGTCTCAATCTAAACGTTGTCAAGATGAACTTTACGATTTTCCGATCACGGCGTATAAGGGGCTATGAAGTTGCCCTGTCCGATCACCGGCCCCAAGCCCTACCATCATGGCGATCTGCGTCGGGCGCTGCTTGAGGCTGCCTCGCGCGTGCTCGAGCGCGAGGGTCCAAACGCCCTATCCTTACGGGCCGTGGCGCGCGAAGCGGGGGTGAGCCCTGCGGCCCCCTATCATCACTTCAAGGATAAGAGCGAGTTGATGCTGGCCATCTCGGAAGAGGGCTTTGATCAACTCTATAAGTTCATGCTTCAGTCGTCTGATGCCGATGCGCCGCCAATGGAACGGGTCGCGGCCATTGGCGTGGCCTATGTCGAGTTCGCCAAGGCCCATCCGTCGATCTACCGGGTCATGTATGACTGTTCTCGCGACCTCGAGTCCCTACCCGACAAGGCGCATAAGGCCGAAGATGGGGCCTTCAGCCTGCTGAAAAAGGCCATGATCGACTTGGGCGTTGTCAGTTCAGATCAAGAAGTCGATCTGGAACTGGCCTGTATCGCGGCCTGGTGCGCGGCCCATGGCTTGGCCGAGATGGTCGGATTTCGCCAGTTTGACAGCCTGAAGGCCAAGATGGGCGGCGAAAAGGCCTTCCTAGCGGGCGTGCTAAGCCATCTGGGCATGTTTGGTCAGGCCCGCAAAAGGGGCTAGGTCCAATGGGTCCCGCAACCCGCTTTGCCCCCTCCCCGACTGGTCTGCTCCACCGTGGCCATGGTTTTTCGGCCCTTAGCGCCTATCAGCGGGCCAAAGAGCTCGGCGGCCGCTTTGTCCTGCGCATCGAGGATATTGATCAGACCCGTTGCCGTCCGGCCTTTACCGACGCCCTGCTCGACGATCTGGCGTGGCTGGGCCTGAGCTGGGAACAGCCGGTCCGCATCCAATCCCAGCATATGGCCGACTATCACGGCGCCCTTGGACGACTGCGTGACCTTGGCCTGGTCTATCGCTGTTTCAAGACTCGCAAGGAGGTGGCAGACGATATTGGCCGCGCACCCCATGGGCTAGGGCTGGCCTATCGCGGCGCGCCCCTTGCCGCTGCTGAAGAAACTGCCCGGATAGAGGCCGGTGAGCCCTATGCTTGGAGACTCTCGCTCGATGCGGCCAAGGCCTATTTGGGCGAGGCTTACGACCGGCTGAGCTTTACAGATGAATTGCGCGGTACCGTCACGGCGGAGCCCCACTTGGCCGGAGACGTGGTTTTGGCCCGCAAGGATCTGGGCGTCGCCTACCATCTGGCCGTCGTCGTTGATGATGGGCTGCAAGAGATCACCGACATTGTTCGCGGTGAGGACCTGTTCGAGGCCACCGGCATTCAGCGCCTGCTTCAGGCCTTGCTCGGATTGCCAACACCGATCTATCGCCACCATCCCCTGCTGCTTGGACCCGATAGCAAAAGATTGGCCAAACGCGACCTTGCCCAGACCCTTCAAGATCTGCGCAGGCAGGGGCTAACGGCCCAGCAGTTGCGGGCGGAGCTAGGGTTTTAGAAGACCGCTAGAGGGTCAACCCAACTCACCCTTCAGGCCGCTCTCGATCAGGGCGATGGTCCGCTCGATACCGAAAATGGCCACAAAAGAGCCAAAGCGCGGCCCTTGGCTCTGGCCCAGCAGCACCTCATAGAGGGCTGCAAACCAGCCGCGTAGGGGCTCAAAGCCCGCATCCTTGCCCGCGGCATAGACCTCGTTCTGGATCAGATCGACATCGGTGCAGGCCGGTCCAAGATCCTTCAAACGGTCGGCCAGATCTTCCATGGCCGAGCGCTCAC
>CAISGS010000153.1 GCA_903884915.1 uncultured Caulobacteraceae bacterium
CACTTTCCGCCGCCGCAAAGCTTCACGACCGGCGAGGCGCGGGCAGCGCTGGAAACCACCCGCAAATATATTGTCCCGGTGCTGGAATATCTCGACCGCCTCGGCCTGACCCGCAGAGAGGGGGATTTGCGGCAGGTCCTGAGCGAGGGTGACGTACCCACCGCTCCCTAGATCGCTAAAACACGCGCCTTGGCACAAAAGCCCTTCAACTTTTCACGAAGGTACCGCTACTGTTCGAGACCTTCGGAGGCGACTGGGGTCTGGTGGCCTCCCTGGTCTTCAAAACCAGTGACACGTCCACAAGGCGTGTGGTGGGTTCGATTCCCATCCGCCTCCGCCATCCCCTCGGCTCGATCTGGGGGGAGGTATTGATAAATGAGCGAGGAAAGACCCATGAGCGCGGCCCCATCCGGATTTTCCCTGACCGATCAGAATGGCCAGACTCGCGCCTTTCCGACCGGGCGACCCAGCCTGATCGCGTTCCTGAAAGAGGACTGCAACACCTGTAATCTGGTTGCGCCGATCCTTGAAGCCTTCCATCAGGCCTGGGGCGAACAGGCCGATATTTGGGTCTTGGGCCAGTCGAAGGACGGCAATCAGATCTTGCAGGACCGCCACGGCCTGACCTTGCCCGTGCTCGACGATAGCGCCCTAAAGACCTCCTTCGCTTGGGGCTTTGAGATTGTCCCGGCCGTCTATTGGTTGGATGCAGAGGGCCAAGGCGGACCCTGTGTCGAAGGCTTTGTGCGCACCGAATGGCAGGCCCTAGCCCAGCAGATCAGCGCCGATCTCAAGGCTTCGGACTGCGACGTGGTCTGGGCCGATCTTCCCGACTGGCGGCCGGGCTGCGGCTCCAAACATCTGGACCCCGAGATCCATGACCGCTTGCTGGCCGAGGCCGACAATAGCCCCATCCGCGCCCGCCGGATCGAGATCGCCAGCAGCGATGATCTGGACGAGTTCATGTTCGATCAGGGCTTCAGCGACGGCCTACCTTTGGTGCCGCCCACGCCAGAGCGGGTCCTGCGGATGCTGAGCGGCACACAAAGGGGCTCGCAAGAGATCGTCGCGGTGGTGCCGCCCAATATGGCCCCCGCCACGGTCGAGAAGGTCGCGATCAATGCGGTGATGGCCGGCTGCCGCCCCGAATATCTGCCGGTCGTCATCGCCGCGTTAGAAGCGGTGTGTACGGACGAATTTAACATGCACGGCGTCACAGCCACGACCATGGGGGCCTCACCGGTCCTGGTGATCAACGGCCCGATCCGGCAAAAGCTCGGCATGAATATGAAGCTTGGGGCTCTTGGGCCTGATAATCGGGCCAATGCAACCATCGGGCGGGCGCTGCGCCTGATCATTCGCAATGTCGGCGGGGCAAAGCCGGGTGGGGTTGATCGCTCGACCCTCAGTACACCGATGAAATTCACCATGTGCTTTCCCGAATGGGAGGAGGGCTCGCCCTGGGAGCCGCTGCATGTCGAGCGCGGCTTTGCGGCGAGCGACAGCGTCGTCACCGCCTTTGCCATGACCAGCGGTCCGGTCCAGATCGTCGATCAAGAATCGCGCCAGCCCGACCAAATCGCCGGAACGCTCGGCCTGGGACTAGAGGGGATGTTTCTGGCCAAGATTCACCGCATGCCCGTCGATGCCCTGCTGGTGGTCTGTCCCGAGCACGTCAAGACCCTGCTCAGCGATGGGCCCTATTCAAAGGCAAGGCTGCGCGATCGGATCCAAGAGGTAACCCGTCGGCCCCTGCGCGACATGGTGGCCAATGAGATCTCCGGCGCGGGCATCCCTCTGGCCAGCGCCGCCAAGATGACCGAGGCTCAACTGGATATGCTGGTACCGAAATTTTCCAGCGATCAGCATATTCACATCGTTGTGGCCGGATCAGAGGCGGGCAAGTTCTCGGCCGCCTTCCACGGCTGGGTGACCGGACCGGCCGGTTCAGTCTCTGTTTCCAGAAAAATAGAATGCTGATAGCCTCATCCTAGGACTGGAGAAAAACCATGACCACCATCTTGGATCCGACCGATGAGCGGGTCCCCGTCGAACGGCAGATCACCGCGCGAACCGGAGATATTTCCGGCATTGTCGGCCTGCTCGATATCCACAAGCCGCGCGGCAACATCCTGCTCGATGAGCTCGAGCTTCTGCTGGCGACGCGCTATCCGAAGGTCGAGCTAAGGCGCTATACCAAGCCGACCTTCGCCAAGCCTTGCCCGTCTGATCTGCGCCTGCAGATCCGCTCAGAGTGCGACTATCTGGTCGAAGCCCTGGCCGATTGAGGGTCATGCACGACGTGCAGTTTGCACGACACTGTATGGTTTGAAATCCAAGGTCTTCCCGCCGTCTCCATCGCCTCAAGCGAGTTTGCCGAGGCGGCCCAAACCCAACGCAAGGCGCTGGGCATGGAGGGGGCGCGCTATGTGCTGGTGGATCATCCAATCCAAGACGCTACCGATGACGAGATGCGGGGCAAGGCCAGAGCCGTGCTCGATCAGGTCATTGCGGCCCTGACGGTCTGACCCTTAACCCCAAACTCCAAGGACCCAACCCATGACCTTGTCTGCGCGTCAGATTGCTGTTGGGGCCTTGGCACTGGTCTATGGGCTGTTCTTTGTTTGGTTTGGGGGGAACGGGAAACCGGTCTCTGCGGCAGAGGGGGCGCGCTATCTGGCCGCCATCCGGACCTCGCCCTCGGCGCCGCTCCATCCCGAGATCGCCACCAATCTGGCCAAGATCATTGCCGCCGATGACGGCAAGGCCTTCATCATGGTCAATATGGAGACCCAGATTCCCGGCGCCGAGGCCCGGGCCGAGACCATGGCCTATGCCAAGATGGTGTTGCCAGCCCTGATTAGCCATGCCTCCTTCCCGGTCTATATCGGTCCGGTGCGCGGCACGGTGATTGGCAGCAAGACCGAGGGCGCAACCAGCGTGGCCCTGGTCCGCTATCGGTCCTTGCGTGACTTTCTAGAGATCTTCACCGATCCGGCCATGCACAAGGGCGTTGGCCATAAGTTCGCGGCCCTTAAGGGGGCTGAATCGATCTCCAGCACGCCTCGCATTCTGGCTGCGCCGATCCGCCCGCTGGTGGGGCTGGTCTTTTTGCTCATTGGCCTGCTGATCTGGCGCAAAAACCCCTAGCCGAGCGCGGCGCTTGTCGCCAAAGTGAAGGAAAGCGAAAGATAAGCGACGGGAGACGCGCCATGACCACTCAAGCCTCTTACACCATGACCATTGGCGGTCAGGCCGTAACCGGAGCCACCAGCTTCGATGTGCTCAATCCCGCCACCGGCCAGGTCATTGGTTCGGCGCCCGACTGTAAGCCAGAGCAACTGGACGCCGCCGTCGCTGCGGCCCGCAAGGCCTTCCCTGCCTGGTCCGCTACCTCCATCGAAAAGCGCCGCGAGGCCCTGCTGGGTATTGCCGGGGTCTTGGGTGGTAATGTCGAAGAGCTAAAGCGCCTCCTGACCTCCGAACAGGGCAAGCCCCACGAGGGGGCCATGGGCGACATCCTCGGCGGGGCCTATTGGTGCCAAGCCACCTCGACCCTTGAGATCCCCGAAAAGGTCGTTGAGGAAAGCGCCGAGCGTCACGGCATTACCCGCCATGTGCCCATCGGCGTGGTCGGAGCCATTGCGCCTTGGAATTTCCCGATCATCTTGGCCATGTTCAAGGTCGCGCCCGCCCTTCTGGCTGGCAATACGGTGGTCCTGAAGCCATCGCCCTTCACGCCCCTGACCACCTTGCGCATGGGCGAGCTCTTGCGCGGCGTCCTGCCCGATGGGGTGCTGAATATCGTCACCGGCGGCGACTCTTTGGGGCCTTGGATGACCAGCCACCCCGGCATCGACAAGATCAGCTTCACCGGCTCCAGCGCCACCGGCCGCAAGGTCATGGCCAGCGCTTCTGAGACCCTCAAGCGCGTGACGCTCGAACTGGGCGGCAATGACGCAGCCATCGTTTTGCCCGATGTCGATGTGGCCGAGGTGGCCGAAAAACTGTTCTGGGCCGCCTTTGGCAATTCTGGCCAGATCTGCATCGCCACCAAGCGCATGTATGTCCACAAGGACATTTACGAGCCCCTCAAGACCGCCATTGTCGACTATGCCAAGAC
>CAISGS010000154.1 GCA_903884915.1 uncultured Caulobacteraceae bacterium
TGTCGATCAAGGATTGGGGATGCTCGATGCGAAAGCCGATGGAAAAGGGCTTGGCCTCGATATAGACGCCCCGGTCATAGAGCATCTGGAACGTGTCGCGGGCGCTGTGGCCGATGGCGAGGACCACATGATCGGACAGGACAGTCTCCCCGCTTTCCAGCACCACGCCGCGCATCTGGCGCTCGCCGGAGGGGTCGGTATCGACCAACAGATCGACGACCTTGTTCTGAAACCGATATTCCCCGCCCAGTTTCTCGATGGATTGGCGCAGGCTCTCGACCATCGAGACCAGACGGAAGGTGCCGATATGGGGATGGGCCTCGGTGAGGATTTCTGGCGGCGCACCGGCCTTGACGAACTCGGTCAGGACCTTGCGGCCAAGGTGCCTCGGATCCTTGATCTGGCTATAGAGCTTGCCGTCGGAGAAGGTTCCGGCCCCGCCCTCGCCATATTGCACATTGGACTCCGGATTGAGCACCTTACCGCGCCAGAGGCCCCAAGTGTCCTTGGTCCGCTCGCGCACGACCTTGCCTCGGTCCAGAATGATCGGGCGAAAGCCCATCTGGGCCAGCAGCAGTCCGGCAAAGAGGCCGCAGGGGCCTGTGCCAATGACGATGGGGCGGCTTGGTTCTTGCCCCGTAGCCTTGGCGGTGAAGCGATAGTCGACGTCGGGCGTTGGCCGAACGCGAATATCCTCGGCGCAGCGGGCGGCGATGGCGGCCTCGTCCTTGAGAGCAATATCCACCGAATAGACCATCAGGATCGCCGCCTTGCGCCGCGCATCATGGGCGCGGCGGGCGATCTTGTAATCGATGATCTGGTCAGGCTGGATCGCCAAGCGCTCGCAGATGGCGGCGGTCAGGACGTCTGGCAAATGGCCCAAGGGCACGCGAAGTTCGGTCAAGCGAAGCATGGCGGCTCTATATCACGACAAGAACACCATTTCGATAAGGTGCTTTGCCCTGTAATCCTTTGTCATGTCCCATAAGCGAATCGTATTTTCAGGATCGAACGGCATTGAGATCGTCGGTCACATTGCCGGTCCCGACACAGGCGCAACGGTGCTGCTGGCCCATGGCGGAGGCCAGACCAAGCGGGCCTGGGCCAAGACGCTCGAACAGTTGGCGACAGCGGGCTACCGCGCCGTCGCCGTTGACCTTCGCGGCCATGGCGAGAGCCAATGGGCACCGGACGGGGCCTATGAGACGGCGCACTTTGCCGCAGACCTCCTTTGCGTCGCTGATCAGTTGAAGGCGCGGCCCCATCTGGTCGGAGCATCCCTGGGCGGTCTGTCGGGATTGGTTGCCGAGGGGATTCTGCGACCGGGAAGCCTAGCGTCCCTGACCCTTGTCGATATCGCCCCCAATGTCGCTCCGGCGGGGGTCGAGCGGGTGGTCGGCTTTATGCAAAAACATGTCGAGGCAGGCTTTGCCTCGCCTGAGGAGGCCGCAGAGGTCATTGCCGCCTATACGCCCAACCGGGCCAAGCGCGGGGCCAGCGATGGGCTTAAGCACTATCTGCGTCTCGGCGACGATGGCCGCTATCGCTGGCACTGGGACCCAGCCTTCATTGCCAGCGTTCAGGCGCGCCGTAGCCGTGGTGATGATCGTGAGGCGGGGATGGATGAGGCGGTCGCGTCCTTACGGCTCCCGGTCCATCTGGTGCGCGGTGCCTCCAGCGACCTTCTGACCCAAGAGGCCGCTGAGGCTTTCAAGAAACAGGTTCCGGGTCTGGTCTATTCAGACATAGCAGGCGCAGGCCACATGGTCGTCGGCGACCGAAACGATGCCTTTGCGGGCGCGATCTTGGGCTTCTTGGATCAGCAGTGATCGGGTGATAGGCTGAGCGCGGACCTCAGGGAGACCAAGGATGACCTTTTCGATTTCTCGTCTTGTCACACCCGTCGCCGCCATCGGTCAGGGGCTGCTGGCGGCCTATGTTTGGCGGTTTGGAAATCCGGGTCCCATACCGATGCATTTTGGCCTTGATGGCACGGTTGACCGCTATGGTGATCGCACAGAGGCTGTAATGCTCATTGCTGGCATGATGGTCCTGTCCTTGATCGTTGGTCTGATGATCGACGCCAGTGCCCGTATGCCAGAGGCGGGTGAGGCGCGGCGGCGAGGGCTGGCCATTGCTAAGGGACTTGGCGTTGTTGTGCCCTGTTTGGTCTCGGCCTTGATGGCGGGGTTGGCCCTGTCCATGAAGCCGACGGCGTTGGTTAGTGGCCACAGTGTTTCAATTGTTCTTTTCGGGCTCTTTGCCGTTGTCGGTGCGGTCATGGGCAAGGTGCCGCCCAACGCCTTTGTCGGGGTGCGGACCGCGTGGAGCCTCAGCAGCCGGTTGGCGTGGGATCGGAGCAATCGCTTAGCGGGACGTCTTTTCCTCGGCTTCGGCCTGATCGGGATGGCTGCCTCACTCGCCCTGCCGCAAAGGCTGGCCATGCCGATCTTGATCGGGGGCGTGCTGATCATTGCGGGCCTAAGCATCTTCGAAAGCTGGCGCGTTTGGCGCAGCGATCCTGATCGTCGGGCGGTTTAGGTGGGTAGTCCCGTGGTGCAACTTCCGATTCTTGAGCCAATGAGGCTTCGGCCGAACGGGGCTGGTCCTATCCTGTTTGTCTGTGACCATGCCAGCAA
>CAISGS010000155.1 GCA_903884915.1 uncultured Caulobacteraceae bacterium
GCCCACCTTGGTCGTACCGCCGCCCATCAGGGTGATTGGGCGATGGCCGGTCTTTTGCAGCCAGCGCAACATCATGATCGAGATTAGATGGCCGATATGCAGGCTGTCCGCCGTGCAGTCATAGCCGACATAGGCCGTCACCACGCCTTCGGTGGCCGCCTTGTCCAAGGCCTCCAGATCGGTGCACTGGTGGATATAGCCGCGCTCTTGCAGGACCTGCAGGAACTTCGATTTCGGCTTAAAGGCGTTTGCGGTCGGTTCAGACATGGACTCGGGCTTTCTTAAGCAAGGGCGTGCGTGTAGCACGGACGAACACACTCGGCCAAGCCGTGGGGCGGGATAGGGCAGATATGCAGCAGGTCTTAGGGTTCATGAGCGGAACCTCTCTCGATGGGATCGATATGGCCATCCTGCGCACCGATGGCGAAACCATCGACAGCTTTGGTCCATCCGGCGAGGCCCCCTTGCCTGACGATGTCCGTGCGCTGGTGCTAGAGGCGATTGTCGCGGGGCGGTCTTGGGTGCGCGCTGCGCCAGAGCCGGAGGTCTTCGCGCTGGCAGCAACGACGATTGCTGAGGCCCATGCGCTAGCGGCGGCGGAATTCCTAAACCACCACGGGATGAGTTTTGCTGATATCGACCTGATCGGCTTTCATGGTCAGACGGTGCTGCATGAACCGCCAACCGTTTCTGCCGTCGGACGGACCCGGCAGTTGGGTGACGCGGCCCTTTTGGCCAGCCTGACCGGGGTTCGTACGGCCTATGATTTTCGCACTGCCGATGTGGCAGCAGGCGGGCAGGGTGCGCCCCTCGTGCCGGTCTATCATGCCGCATTGGCGCGGCGTTCGGCGCTCAGCGGGCCGGTCGCCATCTTGAATATTGGCGGCGTGGCCAATGTGACCTTTGTCAGTGAGGCAGGCGATCTTCTGGCCTTCGATACGGGGCCGGGCAATGGACCTCTGGATCAGTGGGTCGAGTCCCACGGTCTGGGCCGGTATGACGCTGGCGGGTCCCTGTCCCAAGCGGGCCGGGTCAATGAGGCGGTTCTCGCCGATTTGATGAGCCATGGCTTCTTCACCCAGATTGGCCCGAAATCCTTGGATCGTTATGATTTTACAGCAAAACCCGTCGAGGGACTGTCGCCGCAAGATGGTGCCGCGACCCTAGCCGCCTTTGTCGCCCAATCGGTGGCCCACGGTTTGGGGCAGGCCCCTCAGCCGCCTCGCGCCCTGATGGTTTGCGGCGGCGGGCGCCATAATGGCGCGATCTTGGAGGGTCTGCGTCAGCGTTGCGGGGTACAGGTGATTACTGCTGAGGACGCGGGCTGGCGCGGTGATGCCGTAGAGGCCGAAGCCTTTGCCTTTTTGGCGGCCCGCACGGTGCGCGGTCTGCCGATCTCGTTCCCCGGCACCACGGGTGTTGCCCAGCCGCTGGTCGGCGGCCGGGTGGCTGATCCTTAGGCTGGGCCCTAGGCTGGGTTGGCTTCGAGCCTCATATCCAGATAGGCCCCAACGCGCTGCTCGACCTCTGGCAGCTTTTCGCCCCAGAAATGGTTGGCCTGATCAAC
>CAISGS010000156.1 GCA_903884915.1 uncultured Caulobacteraceae bacterium
ATTCCAGCCGCATTCTGGCCTTGGCCGCCAATATGCCCCGGGCGGGGCGACTGGCTGCGCCTCAAGCCTCAGCAGAAAAGGTCGCAAAGCTTTGCGGCAGCCGGATCATCGTCGATCTGGTCCTGACCGATGGTCTGGTCAGTGATTTTGCCCAAGAGGTTCAGGCCTGCGCGCTGGGTCAAGCCTCAGCGGCGATTTTGGGAGCCAACATCATCGGTGCGACCGTCGACGACATCCGGCAGGCCCGAGATGGCCTAAGGGCGATGTTGAAGGCGGCGGGTTCGGCACCAGAGGGACGTTTCGCGGATTTGGGTGTCTTGGCACCGGTGAGAGACTATCCCGCTCGTCATGCCTCAACGCTTTTGGCCTTTGAGGCGGCTTTGGAGGCTGCGGCTAAGCTTCATCCCTGAAAAGTGGCCCTATAGCCCCTAAAGCGGCGTCTTTTGCTGCCCATGCGGTTGGCGCGATTATGTGGGGATGGTACGACGGACTTTCTATGGTTCTGCGTTGAATCGGTATGATGGCGACATGATTGGCCTCTATGACCGTATTATTGGCTTTGGGCTGAGGGCCTATAAGCTGATCCTCTCGCCCCTGATTGGGCGACAGTGCCGGTTTGAGCCCACCTGCTCGCAATATGCGGCAGCGGTCTTGATTGGCCATGGTCCCCTTCGCGGGGCCGGGTTAGCCTTCAAGCGTATCTGTCGCTGCCGTCCGGGCGTGCCATGGGGTTATGATCCCCCTCCGCCGGGCGCGCGTGAGGCGAGGATTGCGTTAAGGGGCGGCCCTAAGGCTGCTCCCGTTTGGAAGTGTGATGAATGATTGATCTAGTCTTTCCTGACGGTTCGGTAAGGTCCTACCCCGTCGGGACGCGTGGCCGCGATGTGGCCGCGGGCCTATCCAAGTCGCTGGAAAAGAAAGCGGTTCTGATCAAGCTGGACGGGACGTTGCTCGATCTCGACCGGCCCTTGACCGCGGATCTGCTGACCGATGGCAAGATTGAGATTCTGACCCGTGACGCCGAGGACGCCCTTGAGGTCATTCGCCACGATACGGCGCACGTCTTGGCCCAAGCGGTTCAAGAACTTTTTCCCGGCACTCAGGTGACCATCGGTCCCAATGTCGAGAACGGCTTCTATTACGACTTTGCGCGCGATGAGCCCTTTAGCCTGGATGATCTGCCTAAGATCGAAGCGCGCATGCGCCAGATCGTCGAGCGCGATGAGCCGATCCGGCGTGAAGTGGTCGACCGCGACGCGGCTATTGCTGATTTCGAAGCCATGGGTGAAGCCTATAAGGCCGAGATCATTCGGGGTCTGCCCGACGGTGAGACCGTCACCGTCTACCATCAGGGCGCGGCTTGGAAGGATCTCTGCCGCGGTCCGCACCTGCCCTCGACCAAACATGTCGGCAAGGGCTTTAAGCTGACCAAGCTGGCCGGTGCCTATTGGCGCGGCGATCAGAACAATGCCCAGCTCCAGCGGATCTATGGCACGGCCTGGGCGTCCGAGGCGGACCTCGCCGAACATATGACCAGGATCGAAGAGGCCGAAAAGCGCGACCATCGCCGCATCGGCCGGATCATGAACCTGTTCCACCTTCAAGAAGAGGGCAAGGGCATGGTGTTCTGGCATCCGAAGGGCTGGGCCCTCTATCGGACGCTCGAGGCCTATATGCGCCGCCGTCTCGAGAAAGAGGGCTATCAAGAGGTCAAGACGCCTCAGGTCCTCGACCGGTCCCTGTGGGAGAAGTCAGGCCACTGGGAAAAGTTCGGCAAGAACATGTTTGTCTGTGAGACCGACGAGGGCGATACGCTCGCGGTCAAGCCAATGAACTGTCCTGGTCACGTTCAGATCTTCAATGTCGGTCAGAAGTCCTATCGCGACCTTCCTCTGCGCATGGCCGAGTTTGGTTCCTGCCACCGGTATGAGCCCTCAGGCGGACTGCATGGGATCATGCGGGTGCGGTCCTTCACGCAGGACGACGCCCACATCTTCTGCCGCGAAGAACAGATCGAGGAAGAGACGACCCGCTTCGTGGCCCTGCTCAACTCGGTCTATGATCAGCTGGGCGTAACCCTGCACAGCATCAAGCTCGCCCTGCGTCCCGACGTCCGCGCCGGTTCCGACGAGGTCTGGGATCAGGCCGAGGCCAAGCTGGAGCGTGCGGCGACGGCGGCGGGTGTCAGTGTTGAACTCATACCTAACGAAGGGGCCTTCTACGGTCCAAAGCTGGAATTCCACCTTCGCGACGCCATTGGCCGGACTTGGCAGTGCGGAACCTTACAGTTGGATTTTGTCACGCCCGAACGTTTGGATGCAGAGTATATCGCTGAAAATGGGTCAAAGGTGAGACCTGTTATGTTGCACCGCGCCATATTGGGCACATTCGAGCGGTTTTTGGGTATCTTAATTGAGAATTATGGCGGTGCCTTCCCGCTTTGGCTTGCGCCGGTTCAGGTGGTTGTGGCAACCATAACCTCAGACGCTGATGATTATGCGCGCACCGTAGCGGCAGCCTTGGCGGCAGTGGGACTACGCGTGGAAACCGACCTTCGTAACGAAAAGATCAACTACAAGGTCCGTGAACATAGCCTCACCAAGACCCCTGTGATCTGCGTTGTCGGCCGCAAAGAGGCCGAGACGGGCCAGGTCGCGCTGCGTCATCTTGGCTCCGACGGTCAGACCATCTTGACGCTGCAAGAGGCGCTGAGCACCCTTGCGCAACAGGCCACACCTCCGGATCTGATGGAGCCTGCTGCCGCATGAATCAACTGGTTGGCATATTAAAGGCGACCACAGGCCTTACGCAGGCGACGGAGTCTCGCGCTCTCGTCCAATGTCGTGTGTCTGTGATCATGGTGGTGTACCGCACCGGGCCAGCCTTGATGTCAAGCCTGCAGCATGTTTTGGATGAGGCCTTGGTCGATGATTTCGTCATCGTCGATAATGGCTCACCCCAAGATGATGAGATCTTGCTCCGGTCTATTGCCGCGCGTGAACCTAAGGTTCAACTGATCCAAGGCCACGGGAATGTTGGCTTTGCCTGCGGAGCCAATATGGGGGCCAAGGCCGCCAAGGGCCGGGCGCTGGTGTTCCTCAATCCCGATGCCTTCTTGCAGCCCGACTGTATCCGCCAGCTGGTTCTGGCCACCGATGGTCAGCCGTCGCCCTGTATCGTTGGCGCGCGGGTCTTGAACAAGGATGGCACCGAGCAGCGCGGATCGCGTCGCGGAGAGGTGTCGCCTCTGACCACGGTCTTGACCTTCAGCCATCTGGCAAGCCGTATTCCAGGCCTGTCAGGGTTTGAAATCCATCGTGAAAAAGAGCCTTTGCCCGCAGGTCCAATTGCTGTTCCGACCGTGTCGGGGGCCTGTTTCTGCGCCAGTCAACTGGATTTTGAGCGGTTGGGTGGTTTCGATGAGGGTTACTTCCTGCATGTGGAAGATATCGACCTGTGCTGGCGTGCACGCCGCATGGGCGGGGTCGTGATTTTCCAGCCCCACGCTGAGGTCATTCACCTTGGCTCCACCAGCCTGACCCATCCGGTCAAGGTTGAATATTGGAAGGGGCTGGGCCTTGCGCGCTATTTCCGCAAACGTGCGGACAATCCTTGGCGGCGGATTTCAGCGACGCTCATGTCGCCCATGATCCTTCTGGTCTCGGTCTTGAGGCCCCTCTTGCGCCGTCGTCAGCGCTAGATCGCGGCCTTTAGAGAAAATGCCCCGGCGCGGGCCAGCGAAGAGGGCGGGGTCTTGCCCAAACGCTCGCAGATCCATTGCCCGGTCTGAATAAGCCCCTCCAAATCCAAGCCCGTTTCGAACCCGCCCCGGTGCAGCATATTGACCAGATCCTCTGTGCCGATATTGCCGGTTGCAGCCGGGGCAAAGGGACAGCCGCCGATCCCGCCGCAGGAGGCGTCTAAGATGTCCACGCCAGCCTCAACCCCCGCATAGGCATTGGCCAGACCGGTATTTCTGGTGTCATGGAAGTGAAGGCGTAGCGGCTTGTCGCCAATGACCTTGCGCACCGCTTCAACCCGCCGCCGCACCATCCACGGGTCAGCCGCCCCGATCGTATCGGCAATGGCCACCTCATCAACCCCCAGAGCGGCGGCCTCTTGGCAAAGGCTGGCGACCCGATCCTGTGCGATTTCGCCGTCAAAGGGACAGCCAAAGGCCGTGGACAGGGTCATGGTCACGGGCGGGCCGCCGTTGGCCGTCTTGAGGTCCATAATCTGGGCGAGGACCGCCATCTGCTCGTCCGTTGTTGAGCCTTGATTGCGGATACCAAAACCATCACTGGCGCAAACCACGACATTGGCCTCGTCACAGCCCGAGGCGACGGCGCGCTCCCAACCCTTGAGGTTCAAGACCAGCCCAATGCGCGACCGGCCGACGGTGGGGCTCAGCGCGGCGGCGATCTCTTCGGCCCCGGCCATTTGGGGCACCCGGCGAGGATTGACGAACGAGACGGTCTCGATCCGCTGCACGCCGCAGGCCTCGAGCCGCGCGATGAAGTCGAGCTTTTCTGACGGTTCGAGCAGAACGTTCTCATTTTGCAGGCCGTCGCGGGGTCCAACCTCGACCACGGTGATGAAGCGAGACATTAGCGGGGCTCCGAAGCTGCGGTGTCGGATAGGGGGCGATAAAGGGTCAATGTCGTTTCTCGGCCATTGGAATAGTTCAGACCTGAGACGGTTCCTGCCTTTTCGGCTCTGGTCTTGTCGCGGGCTATGGCCTTATCGAAATCAGCCTGTTCACGGCTTTCCACGATGGCGGGCCGACCTTGGGCGAGGGCGGTAGCTGCGGCGGCTCCATCGGCCAAGATCGTGTTGGTGCCAAGGGCATAGACCAGACTGGGTTCGGCATAGCCCGCCACGGTCACCGGGCCAGTAATGAGGCCCGAGCGCGGGGCCAGACCGGCCCTATCGAGGGCCTTTGCCGTCCGACTGGACAGCATCAAGGGGTCCAGTCCAGGCACGAGGACGCCCACGAGGACGCCGTGGGCCGCAATGCCGAGCCCGCCCGCGATGGCCAAGGCCGCGACGGGGGCCTTGCGGACCAAGAGGAGGGCGCCTGCTAGACCGGCTGCCGCAAAGAGGGCCGCGCTTAGGGCCGCAGCCGTCAGGTCGCCGGGACTGCCGTAGCGGGCTAGGGCCAAGATGCTCACAGTCGCGAACAGAGCGGCGCCAAGAACCGACAGGGCTGCGCCGCCATAACGACCGACCCGTCCAATCTGCTGTTGGCTCGCAGCAGCGATCAGCCAAGCTAAGGCCCCATAGGTGGGCAGGGTATAGTGGACCAGTTTGGTGGGCATGGCCTCGAACACCAGCCAAGAGGGGATCAGCCAGCAGAGGGCGAACCGAACACCCGGTTCTTTGCGATGGGTCCAGCCGAGGATCAAGGCCGCTGGAAGCATGAACCCCGTTGGGAAGGTCAAGAAGGGCGCGAGTAGGGTGTGAAGGCCGGTTGGCGCGCCATGGCTCTCATGACCTCCGGCCAGCTTGGGGGCAAGATCTCCGCCAATCGCACCCCCCCAGAAGGCTCCGTCCGTCGCCACGGTAATGGCAATGGCCCAAGGCCCGACAATGGCTGCAAAGATCACCAGACCCCAGATCCAGCCGAGGTCCTTGGCCCAAGGCGCCTTGCGATCTGCGGCCCATAGGCTCAGGCCAGCAAGGGTGACCACCATCGGCCCAATCGGACCCTTGACCAGGGTTGCAACCGATAGGCCGACCCAGAACAGGATCCGCGTGCGCCAGCCCTCAGAGCCCTCACCGCGCGAGGCGGCATAGAGACGGCCTAAGGCGGCCATGGCCAGGGTGGTTGTCCCGCACAGGACCGCGTCGGTCTTGGCAATGGAGGCCTCTGTCGACAGAAGAAAGCTCGCTCCCAGAGCGGCTCCGGCGATCAGTCCCCCGCGCGGACCGAAAAAGGCCGCAGCGCCCCAAGCGCAGGCGGCAGCTGCCAGCATGGCTCCGAGCAAGGACGGGATCCGGTAGGCCCAGATTTGGCGGGCCTCGACGCCGGAAAAGAGGCTGACACTGGCCGCCTGTAGCCAATGGATGCCGACGGGCTTCTTATCGCGCGGCTGGTCTTGATAGTTGATCTTGACGAAGTCTCGAGTCTCGAGCATTTGCGCCGTGGCCTGAGCAAAGCGCGACTCATCGCGATCCAGCGGCGGCAGGGCAAAGACGCCCGGCAGGCCAGCGATCATGGCGATCAGCGCCGCCACTATGGGGCCGCGCACACCGCTCGACCAACGATCCAGAAAGGAGTTCATCATAGGGTCAAGATAGCGCCGAAATTGGCATCCGTCTTGGTCTTGCATCGCCCCACTGCCCTTGGCCACCGAAACCGGCTATGAGGGGAGCGAATTTGGATAGGATCCCATGACCCCTGACGTTTCCATCGTGGTGCCGGTGTTCAACGAAACCGGCAATGTCGGCCCTCTGGCACGAGAAATTGCCGCCGCCTTTGCCGGTCAGGCCTATGAGATGATTTTCGTCGACGATGCCAGCACCGATTCGACCCGTGCAGACTTGATTGCCCTCAAGGCCGAATTGCCAAGCCTTCGCGTCCTGTCCCATCAGCGCAATAGCGGTCAGAGCCGTTCGGTTCGCACCGGCATCTTGGCTGCCCGCGCATCTATTGTGGTGACCATGGACGGCGACGGCCAGAACGATCCTGCTGATGCGCCGCGCCTGGCCGCTCGTCTTTTGACGAGCCCAGATCAGGTGGCCTTGGTCGGTGGCCAGAGGGTCAAGCGACAGGACAGTTTGGCCAAGAAGTTTGCCTCAAAGGTCGGCAACGGCGTGCGCAAGCGCCTCCTCAAGGACGGAGCCGCCGATACGGGATGCGGCCTAAAGGCCTTCCGCCGCGAGGCCTTTTTGCGTCTGCCCTATTTCGATCACATCCATCGCTATTTGCCCGCCCTGATGATCCGCGAAGGTTATCAGGTCGCTTTCGAACCGGTCGGTCACCGCGCGCGAATGGCCGGGGCGTCGAAATATACCAATCTTGGCCGCCTGTGGGCGTCGCTGTCGGACCTGTTGGGGGTCATTTGGCTCAATAGCCGCTCACGCCTGCCCGGATTGGTGGCGGAGGACTAGCCTCTAGGTTAGGACCGTGAAGATCAAGGTCGCGACCAGCACATCAAACAGGCGCGGCACCAAGAGGCTGATGGGCCGAGCCACGGGACGGATGGGGTAGGTGAGGGCCATGAGGGGCTCCGGCTAGGACCTGTCGATCCCATGGCCGCAGCAAGATCAGAGCCAGTCATGGCTCTAACGCGTGATCCAATAATCAGATGTAATTGTTCAGTATTTTTCTGCCCTACCTTTTGACGGCTGCGCTATGGGCAGCCGATCTTGCCGGGGTGGCGCATATGACTCGGCGCAGTTTGCCTAGGGCGAGGTCTAGGCTTTTGGCGTGTAGTGCCGGTACCACTCGACAAACCGTGGCAATCCCACCTCAAGCGGGGTGGTCGGATGGTAGCCCGTGACCGCTGCGATCTTAGAAATGTCGGCAAAGGTGGCGGTGACGTCCCCGGCCTGCATATCGGTGAAGATCTTTTTGGCGGGGATGCCGATGGCCTGTTCGAGAATTTCGATCATCTTCATCAGGCCGACAGGCTGGCTGTCGCCAATATTATAGACCTGATGGCATTGCGCGCCCGTTCCTGCAGGTGGGCAGGGGATCAGGCCAAGGATGCCGTCAACAATATCGTCAATATAGGTGAAGTCGCGGGCCATCTGCCCCTGACCAAAGACGCTGATAGGCCGCCCGGCAAGGATCTCACGGGTAAAGCTATAATAGGCCATGTCCGGGCGTCCCCACGGACCATAGACCGTAAAGAACCTCAGGCCCGATTGGGGCAGATCATAGAGATGGGCATAGGAGGCGCTCATCAGCTCGCAAGAGCGTTTGGTCGCCGCATAGAGCGAGGCGGGCGCAATGGCGGGGTCCTGCTCGCTAATGCCCTGACCGTTCAAGGGCCGGTCGCCATAGACCGAGCTGGATGA
>CAISGS010000157.1 GCA_903884915.1 uncultured Caulobacteraceae bacterium
CCCATCCACGATCCGCCGCGCCGTGGTCAGATGACCAAAGGCAACGACTTCGATCGGCAAGGAAAAGGCCCCAAGCGTTGGCACAACCTTGGCATGGTCGGCAATGACCACGCAGCGGCGCGAGGCCTCCCAGACCAGCTTTTCACGCAACAGGGCCGCTCCGCCGCCCTTGATCAGGGAAAGGCCCGGTCCGATCTCATCGGCACCATCGACCGTTAAGTCCAGCGTTCCGGCCTCATTGAGGCTGATCATGGGGATGCCCAAGGAGAGGGCCAAATCTTCGGTCGCCTGAGAGGTCGAGACCCCCCTGATATCAAGCCCGCGCGCCGCCAAAGCCTTCACGAACCAAGCCGCAGTCGAACCGGTGCCAAGGCCGACAGTCATGCCGGGCTTTACGAGTTGAGCGGCAGCCTCTCCGGCCGCGCGCTTTTGCAGATCAGCGCTTGAGGTCATTTCGCCTTCATATCCCAGCTTAGCGTTTCGCACTACGCGCGAGTTTCAGGGCGCGGAACCTTGCGGCCCAGCCGGTCTTTACCGTTTGCGCCGCCCGCCCGAGCGCAAGGTCCCCGGCCGCGACATCGGCGGTAATGACAGAGCCAGAACCGGTCATGGCCCCCCTCTCCGATGGTCACAGGGGCGACGAGGGCCGTGTTGGAGCCGATAAAGGCCCCGGCCCCGACCTCGGTATGGTGCTTGTCAAAGCCGTCATAGTTACAAAAGATCGTCCCGGCCCCGATGTTCGCCTTAGCCCCAATCGTACCGTCGCCGAGATAGGCCAGATGGTTGGCCTTGGCCCCTGCCCCGACCTTGACCTTCTTGACCTCGACAAAGTTGCCGATGTGGGCCTCCTCGCCAATGTCGGCGCCAGGACGCAAGCGGGCATAGGGACCAATCAGGGCCCCGCGACGCACCACCGCCCCCTCCAGATGACTGAAGGCGCGGATCACCGCTTCGGTTTCAACGCTCACCCCCGGTCCAAAGACCACATAGGGCTCGATCACGGCACCGGCGGCGATCTGGGTATCCCAGCACAGGTGGACGGTGTCTGGCGCGCTCATACTCACCCCCTCGACCATCAGGGCGTGACGGCGGCGGCGCTGGAACACCGCTTCGGCGACCGCAAGTTCAGCCTGCGAATTGACACCCATCACGGCATCTTCGGACGCAAAGGTTGCACGGGTCGATAGGCCATGATCGTGGGCCAGACCGATGACGTCGGTCAGATAGTACTCACCATTGGCATTGTTGTTTCCCACCTGATCGAGCAGGCCAAACAGGCGATCAGCCGAGGCGGCCAAGACGCCGGAGTTACAGTGCTTGACCCTTAGTTCTTCAATGGAGGCGTCCTTTGCCTCGACAATCCGCAAGAGGTCGCCGCTGGGGGTCAGGATCAAGCGGCCATAGGCACCGGGGACAGCGGCGTCAAAACCAAGAACCGCGACCTCAGCCCCCTGCCTTTCGCAAGGCAAAGAGCGGCGCGATGGCTTCGGCATCCATCAGGGGACAGTCGGCAAAGGTCACGACAATATCGCCCTCAAACCCGGCAAGGGCTTGGCGCGCGGCCAGCACGGCATGACCGGTTCCAAGGGGTGGATCTTGGATCGCAACCGACCCTTCACCAAGGCGTTTGGCG
The DNA here is from genome assembly GCA_903884915.1 of uncultured Caulobacteraceae bacterium. Classification (GTDB taxonomy): domain Bacteria; phylum Pseudomonadota; class Alphaproteobacteria; order Caulobacterales; family Caulobacteraceae; genus CAISGS01. The sequence continues at coordinate 1,634 of CAISGS010000157.1, forward strand.
GCATGTTCGGCGACAGAAGGACTGTGGACACCGGCGACAACCACGATCCGCTCGCAGCCCAAGGCCTGCGCCGCATCAATGGCGCGGTCGAGCATGGTGCGCCCGCCGACCCGGTGCAGCACCTTTGGCGTCGGGGACTTCATCCGGGTGCCCTGTCCAGCGGCCAAGATCACAGCGGCTCTAGCGGTCATGAGAAGGTCCAATCCTGTGAGTCGGCCATTGCCTTGCCTAGGGATTTAGCCGAAACCGAGGCATCTTTCGACCGGAGACCGCATTTTATGACCCAAACAGCGCCACTCTTCGCTCCCGGCAGCCTGATGGGCGTGACCTTGGCCTTCGATCTGGACGGGACCCTGGTCGATACGGCGCCCGATCTGATGGGTACACTGAACACCATCTTGGCCGATCAGGGCCTCGCGACCCTGCCGATGGAGGCTGCGCGCAACCTGATTGGCAAGGGGGCAAAGGCGCTCCTTGAGCTGGGTTTCACCGCCTCGGGACGCAGCCTCGATGCCGAACAGAGCGATCGTCTGTTCCAGCAGTTTTTGGACATCTATCTGAGCCGCATCGCCCAAGACAGCCGCCCCTTTGAGGGCATGGAGCGGGCTTTGGACCTGTTTGCTGATGCTGGCGCGGGCCTTGTTGTCTGCACCAACAAGCGCACCGACCTGTCGCTGGCCCTATTAGATGCGCTTAGCCTAACCAGCCGCTTCAAGGCCGTGATTGGCGCGGACAGTGCCCCCGCCCCCAAACCGGATGCCCGCCACTATCTGACCGCCATTGCGGCCGCTGGCGGGGTTTTGGAACGGTCCTTAATGGTCGGGGACAGCACTGCTGACGTCCAAGCGGCCCGCAATGCGGGCGCGCCGGTGGTGGTGTTCAGCTTCGGCTATACAGAGATCCCGGCTGCGGAGTTGGGGGCCGATGAGGTCCTGCACCACTATGATGAACTGCCCGCCGCCGTGGCGCGGCTCTTGAGGCGGGGTTAAGCGACCGAACCTATCCAAGCACGAGGATGTTCCACCCTATCCGCCGCGTTCCCCGCGAAGGCGGGGATCCAGATGATCGATTCCGACCTGTGCGTAAGGGTCTGGGTCCCCGCCTACGCGGGGAACACGGATGTGGGGAGAAAAACAAGGCCCTCACCCAACCCTCTCCCTCAGGGAGAGGGCTAAGAACGGATAAGCCCTCGCCCCCTTGGGGGAGAGGGTTGGGTGAGGGGGACATCCACAAACCCCTCCACCGCCTTCCCCGCGAAGGCGGGGATCCAGTGGGTCGATTACCGCCGGAGTGAAAAGGTCTGGGTCCCCGCCTGCGCGGGGAACGCGGGATGTTGTACCCCCC
>CAISGS010000158.1 GCA_903884915.1 uncultured Caulobacteraceae bacterium
CTCTATGATCGTATCCTGATGGAGATGGAGGCCCCTCTGATCAAGCTGACCTTGAACGCCACGCGCGGCAATCAGGTTCGGGCGGCAGAGATTCTCGGTCTCAACCGCAATACCCTGCGCAAAAAGATCCAAGATCTTGGGGTCAATATGGCCAAGCCCAAGCGCTAAACCAGATTGTCACAGTCGGGCGACGCTCAAGCCCCATAAATCTGAGGCCGATGGTCACAATTGACGCCCATCGGCAACATGGGTGTTGAAAATAGGGCACAGTTGATCCTACTCTCACCCCATGAGTGATGACGCCCTTCGTCAAAGGCTTTTTGATCCCGCCGCGCTGATGAGCCGGTTGAGGGTGCGCGTCGGCGAGATCGCGCGCATTCGATATGGCCTGGGTCTTGGTTACGCGCTCGCCTGTATCTTGACGGTTGTGGCGGTGTCCTTGGCATCATCCGCTCCGGGTGAAGGGCCGATTGGCCCAGCCAGCCGTGCGGTTCTGGCCCTCCTGATCTTCAATCTGCTTTTGATCCTTGGTCTCGTTGGCGCGATGGGTTGGCGGGTGGCGCGCTTGGCGACCCAGTCTAAGGATGCGGGCTCTCGGCTACATTTGCGCTTCGTCACCCTATTTGCGGCTGCGGCTGTGGCGCCTGCTGTTGTGGTCGCGATCTTCTTTGGCCTTCTGGTCAATCAGGGCGTCGACAACTGGTTTAATCTGCGGGTTAAGACGGCGGTCGAAAACGGCGCTGTCTTTGCTAATGCCTATCTGGAGGAACAGAAGCGCTACATCCAGCGCGAGATGGGCGATCTGGCAAGTGACCTCAATCAGGTTCCAAAGAAGCTGACCGAAAGCCCTGTTACCTATTCCAGCTACCTGCGCGATCAGGCGGCCTATCGCGCCTTTCCGGCGGTCTATGTCATCGATCACGAGGGCCGAATTCTGGCCCGTGCCGAATCCCCCAGTGCACCGCCCTATCTGGCGCCGCCCCCCAGCACCTTGGTCGCGGCCGATACGGGCGAGATCGTCATGCGGCCTTTTGCCGGTGAAAATCTGTTTCGAGCGGTCTATCGGCTCAAGGCCTATGATGACGCCTATCTCTATACGGCGCGCTATGTCGAAAAGGGGCTGATGCAGCGGCTCTTTCAGTCGGAAAAGTCCGTGCTCGACTATCGCGACGCGGAGACCAATCGCGCCCGGATCCAGACCGTCTTTGCCATGAGCTATGTCGAGACCGTTCTCTTGGTGCTGGTCGGTGCCGTGTGGTTGGGCATGGCGGCGGCCTCGGCCATTGCGACACCCATTGCCAAGCTGGTCCAGGCGGCAGACCGGGTGGCAGGCGGCGATCTGACGGCTCGGGTCGAGCCCGTGCGCTCGCCTGAAGAGATTGCCGTTCTGTCAGACGCCTTTAACCGCATGACCAAGGACCTTGGCGACCAGCAACAGGCGCTTATTGCCGCCAGTATCGACGCTGAATCGCGACGTCAATTTATTGAGACGGTGCTGTCGGGCGTCAGCGCTGGCGTTCTTGGCCTTGACCCCCAGGGGCGGATATCAGCCACCAACCATCAGGCTGCGACCCTGTTGGATATGGGGGATACGCTGCTTTATGGCCTGCCGCTGAGCGAGGTCGCGCCGGAGTTCTTACCCTTGGTCGCCATGGCCCAGTCGGCGCGCGGCGAGGCGGAAGAAGAGGTCGATATTGTTCGCGGGTCCCAGACTCGCAGGCTGCGCGTGCGCGCTTCTACGACGGTCGAGGCCGAGGTCGTTTTGACCTTTGATGACATTACCCGTCTGGTCACGGCTCAGCGCAATGCGGCTTGGCGCGATGTGGCCCGCCGGATCGCCCACGAAATTAAGAACCCGCTGACCCCGATCCAACTGTCCGCCGAGCGTTTGCGTCGCAAATATCGCAGCGAGATTCAGAGCGATCTGGAAACCTTTGATCGCTGCACCGACACCATCATCCGTCAGGTCGGCGATATTGGCCGAATGGTCGATGAGTTCTCATCCTTTGCCCGCATGCCTGCGCCGCAATTTTCGACCTGCGATGCCAATGAGATGCTGCGCCAAGCCGTCTTTGCCCAGCGCGTTGCCGATCCTGAAACCGCCATCAGCTTGGAAGAACCGGGCGAGACTGTCGGCCTGACCTGCGATGCGCGGATGGTGGGGCAGGGGCTGACCAACCTTTTGAAAAATGCAGGAGAAGCCATATCGGCCCGGCGGCTCAAAGAGCCTGATCTGCAGGGCCGGATCATTGCGCGGCTGATCTTGATCGATGGCGCGCCAGCCTTTGAGGTTGAGGATAATGGTATTGGCCTGCCGTCCCGCGATCGAGACCGTTTGACTGAGCCCTATGTCACGACGCGAGAAAAGGGCACGGGCCTTGGCCTCGCGATCGTAAAACGGATCATGGAAGACCATGGCGGTGATCTGGCCTTGTCAGATGCTGCTGTAACGCCCGGAGCACGAACGAGCCTTCGTTTTGCCCGGTCGAGCCGAGTTCAAATGTCTCTGGCCAGCGTGCCAGCGACGGAGAGAGGAAGTCATGGCGGCTGATATTCTTGTAGTCGACGATGAGGCCGATATCCGCGAATTGGTGGCGGGCATCTTGGCCGATGAGGGCTATGCCGTGCGCACGGCCCCGGATGCGAACGCGGCGCTGGTTGCGATCAATTCGCGAAAGCCGTCCCTGCTCATCCTAGACATCTGGATGCAGGGCGGCGGCATGGACGGGCTTGAACTGCTCGACATGATCAAGACCTTGGACGCTGACCTGCCAGTCGTGATGATCTCTGGCCACGGCAATATTGAAACGGCCGTCAGTGCCATTCGCCGCGGGGCCTATGATTTCCTCGAAAAACCCTTCAAGTCGGACCGTCTTCTGTTGGTGGTCCAGCGGGCGTTGGAGTCAGCCAATCTCAAGCGCGAGAACCGCCGCCTGCGTCAGCAGACCTTGGCACCGGACGGCTTTATCGGCCATTCGGCGCCGGCTCAGCAACTGCGTCAGTTGATCGGAAAGATCGCTCAAGCCAATAGCCGCATCTTGATCTCTGGCCCTCCCGGATCGGGCAAGGAACTTGTCGCGCGCCTGATCCATGATGCCAGCCCCCGGTCGGGCAATGAGTTTGTGGCCATTGCAGCAGCGGGCATGACGACGGACCGCATCGATCTGGAACTTTTCGGCGAAGAGGGCGCGGATGGCCATCCCAGCAAGATCGGGGTCTTTGAACGGGCCCATGGTGGCTCGCTCTATCTCGATGAGATCGCCGATATGCCGCGCGAGACGCAAGGTC
>CAISGS010000159.1 GCA_903884915.1 uncultured Caulobacteraceae bacterium
ATCCTGTTTGCCATGAATGACACCAAGATGATCCACGGCACCAATGAGCATATGTCGCTGGAAAATCTGGCCCGCATGACGACCTACTATGCGCAGCTGATTGCCACGGCGGCGGGCTGACCCCTTGGAGGCCCGGCACGGGCAGGTTATGGGCTAATCCTATGAGCAGAGACACAGCCCCCGCACCCAAGGCGCTCCCCAAGACGCCCCCGAAGGCGCCTTCGCCAAAGCCCGCCGCATTCGGCGAGGGCTTTGTGCTGGACTGCTGGTACTTTGCCGCCCTTGGCCAAGAGCTCAAGCCGGGCAAGCTGCAACGCTATGAGATCCTTGGCGAGCCGGTGCTTCTGGGCCGTACCCTAGCGGGCGAAGCCTATGCCCTGCGCGATATCTGCCCCCATCGGGCCGCGCCGCTGTCCGCCGGCAAGCTGACCCGCGATGATGCGGGCCATGAGGCCGTTCAGTGCCCCTATCATGGCTGGCTCTTTCGCACCGATGGGGTCTGTAGCAAGATCCCGTCGCTGGTCGAGGAACAGGGCATGGATGTTGAACGCATCCGTGTGCGGCGCTTTCCGGTCAGCGAGAGCCAGGGCCTGGTCTTTGTCTGGATGGCGTCCGATCCCCGCAGCGAGGCTGAGCCGGACCACGCGCCGCAGATCTTTCCCGGTGTTGTCGGCGGCAAGCCTAAGCTGATCGACAAGATGGTGTTTGATGTCCATGTCGACCATGCGGTGGTCGGCCTGATGGATCCCGCCCACGGCCCCTATGTCCATGCCCAGTGGTGGTGGCGCTCGGCCAAGAGCCAACATGCCAAGGCCAAGCTCTTTGCGCCCCGTGAGGCGGGCTTTGCCATGGTCCGGCATGAGCCTTCTAAGAACAGCCGCGCCTATGCGATTTTGGGCGGCGAGCCCCTGACCGAGATCACCTTCCGCCTGCCCGGCCTGCGCTGGGAACATATTACGGTGGGCAAGCGACAGGTCCTGTCCCTGACCTGCCTGACCCCCATGTCTGAGACCAGAACTCGCATCACCCAGATTGTCTGGTCCGACCATCCCATCTTTGGCCTGATTGCGCCCTTCTTTGCCGCCGGAGCGCGGGCCTTTTTGCGCCAGGACGGCGATATGGTGAACCTACAAAATGAGGGTCTGAAATATGATCCCTCACTGCTCTGGATCGACGATGCCGACCGGCAGGCCAAATGGTATCAGGCCCTCAAACGCGAATGGGCCGCCAGCCGCAAAGAGGCGCGCGCCTTCGTCAATCCGGTTGAAGAGACGGTCCTCAAGTGGCGCAGCTAATGGGCACGAACACGGGATTGAGAAGTTCTATGGCGCATCGTCGGCGCGGCCAGTAAAAGACCGTCATGACCCAATCAGACGAACCGAAAAAGGGCTGGTTTAAGCGCCTTGCCGACGGGCTAACGCGCTCGACGCGGCAAATGACCGAGCAGGTGGTCGCGGCCATCGTCAAGCGCCCGCTCGATCAGGCCATGCTCGACGATCTCGAAGAGATGCTGATCGAGGCCGACCTGGGTCCCGCCGCCGCTGGCCGCGTCGCCGAGGCCTTTGGTAAGGCCCGCTTCGGCCGCGAAGCCTCTGAATCCGAGATCAAGATCGCGCTGGCCGAGGCGGTTGCCGCTGAACTTCTGCCCCGCCAAGGCCGGTTTGATCCCCTGTCGGGCCCCAAGCCCTATGTGGTGCTGTTTGTCGGCGTCAATGGATCAGGCAAGACCACGACCTTGGGCAAGATTGCGGCCGACCTGACCGGTCGCGGGGCCAAGGTTCTGATTGCGGCAGGCGACACCTTCCGCGCCGCCGCCGTCGAGCAGCTCAAGATCTGGGCTGACCGGTCGGGGGCCGATTTCATCTCCCGCCCGACCGGTTCGGATGCCGCGGGCCTAGCCTTTGACGCGCTCGAACAGGCCCGCAGCGGCGGCTATGACGTGCTGCTGATCGACACGGCGGGGCGCTTGCAAAACAAGTCCGGCCTTATGGATGAGCTGTTAAAGATCGTTCGGGTGCTGAAGAAGATCGATCCGGATGCGCCGCACGAGACCTTGCTGGTGCTCGATGCCACGGTGGGCCGCAATGCCCTGTCGCAAGAAAATATCTTCGGCAATACCACAGGCGTCACCGGCATTGTCATGACCAAGCTCGACGGCACGGCCCGGGGCGGGGTTCTGGTTCCCGTGGCGCAAGCCTCAGATGCCCCTATCAAACTGATCGGCGTCGGTGAGGGGATCGAAGATCTTCAACCCTTTGACGCGGTCGCCTTTTCCCGCTCGTTGGTCGGGCTGGATGGAACGGAAAATCCATGAGCCAGCCTCTGTCAGATAAGACCAGAACCCTGATCCGCTCGGGCGTCGACTATGCCGGGCCGCTGGCCTTTCTGGTCGGTTATCTCGTCACCCGCGATATGCTGAGCGCCACCTGGGCTCTGGTCGGCGCCTCCGCCATCGCGCTAGCCGTCGGCTATGGGGTGGAGCGGCGCATTGCGCCCATGCCGCTCTTTGCCGGGCTCGCCGCGCTGATCTTTGGCGGCCTGACCCTCTATTTCCACGATGCGCGCTTTGTTAAGATCAAGCCGACCGCGATCAACACCATCCTTGGCCTGACCATGCTCGGCGGCTTGGCCCTCAAGCGCAACCCCCTCAAGGCCCTGATGGGCGAAGCGCTCAAGCTGCCTGACGCGGCATGGCGCACCCTCACCCTTCGCTACGGCCTGTTCTTTCTATGTGTTGCGGTCTTGAATGAAGCCGTCTGGCGCACCCAACCCGAATCGACCTGGGTCTGGTTTCGGATGCCCGGCCTGCAGATCCTATCGCTGGTCTTTTCCCTGACCCAGCTGCCCTTGATGATGAAACATATCCAAGCCGATCCTGAGGCCGACAAGCCTTAAGCCAAAGACGGAGGACTTTTTGTCGACTGTCGTTAAACCGACGTAGACTGACATTAAGGTGTTCCTAGCCCCCGCTATCGGGGACACTGCTGGAGGCCCTCTATGTCGAAGTCCCGCCTAGACGACAGCCTGATTGATCTGAACCGTTCGCCAAGCCACCTGTTGCACCGGGTGCTGCAGATGGCCCTAGACCTCTTTGTCGAGGAGGCCGGTCCCGGCGCGGTGACCCAGCGCCAATTCGCCGTTCTGGCCGCCGTGGCTGCCGATGAAGGCCCAACCCAGTCGCGCCTTGTTAAGGCCACGGGCATTGATCGCTCGACGCTCGCCGATATGGTCGCACGCATGATCGATAAGGGGCTCCTGACCCGCGAGCGGTCCGTCAAGGATGCGCGGGCCAACAGTGTCGGCCTGACCGATCTGGGTCGCCACACCCTCAGCGATATGGCCCCCAAGGTCGCCGCTGCCGACAGCCGCCTTCTGGCCCATCTGAGCGCGGGCAAGCGCGACAGTTTCATCAAACTCCTGCGCGACTTCATCAAGTCCGGCGAAGAGACCGACGAGAGCCTGATGGAGGCTGCCACCAAGCCGAAAAAGAAATCGGACAAGGCTCCAAAGGCAGAAAAGAAGAAAAAGAAGAAGAAAAAGGCCGCGAACGATCTTGCACTTTGAGCCAAAGGCGCGACTTTGAAAGTCTAACCGGCCCTTATCGCCGGATCGAACTGTTGGATGAGTCAGATGGTTTTACGTGCCCTTGCCGCTACGAGCCTCGTCGTTTTGGGATTCATTGCCGTGGGCGGCCTAATGACCGCAGCGGCGGGTACGCCAAGCCTGCGTGGCCAGAGGATCGACATTGGCGACGGTCGCCACATGCACCTGATCTGTGAAGGACCAGCGGTCGGAACCGGTCCCACGGTCCTGTTCGAGGCCGGGGCCTTTGGATTTTCTGCCGATTGGGGCGCAGTGCAGGAAAGCCTGACCAAGTCTGGACAGAGGTCTTGCGCCTATGACCGCGCCGGTCTTGGCCAAAGCGATCCGGGGCCAGGCCCCAGGGACGCCAACGCTATTGTTGGCGACCTCGAAAAGCTGCTGACCGTGGCCAATGAGCCCGGCCCCTACATCTATGTCGGTCACTCCATGGCCGGGGTCTATGCGCGCCTCTTTACCGCCCGCAATGCCGACAAGGTGGTCGGCGTGGTCTTGGTCGATGCCGCCTCGCCTGAGGCGTCCGCCATGCCGCAGGTGTCACAGTTCGTCAAAGCCTTCGCCACCGCCTCGCGGATGGCCGCGTGGGGGGCCTCAACGGGCCTGTTCAAGCCCCTAGCGGGGACAGGTCTTGGCGACAAGATCGGCCTGCCGCCCGCGGCCTCCGCTGAAAAGCGCCGCGCCTTTGCCTCTGGGATCCATAACCGCATTGCCGCTGATGAGGTTGCCCAGTGGCCGCAAAGCGGCAAGCAGGCCGCTAGCGCCGGTCAATATGCCCCGACCCTGCCGGTCATGGTGGTCACCGCCGGTCCCGCCGAAGGCGCGCGCAAGCAATGGAAAGACCTACAGGCCGCCCCCGCCCTTGCCTCAAAATTTGGCGTCGCGGTCAATGTGCCTGAAGCCAGCCACAATAGTGTTCTGGGCCTGCAACATAACGGCGCCATCTTGCGGGCCATTGCACAGGTGCGTAAGGTCATCGATACCAAGGGTTGATTTGATCAAGGTCATAGACGAGCCCTGATCGCTTTAACGGCTAGCGAAGGGTCGATCACCGATGACCACCGCCCTCAGTCTCAATGGCGTGACCAAACGCTATGGCGACTTTACCGCCGTGCAGTCTCTCAGTTTCGAGGTTGGAACAGGCCAGATCTGCGGCTTTCTCGGCCCCAATGGCGCGGGCAAGACCTCAACCATCCGCATGATCCTAGGCCTTGTTGCGCCGACCGAAGGCACGATTGAAGTCCTCGGCGCCAAGGACGCGCGCAAGGTGCGCGAACGGATCGGCTTCCTGCCTGAGGAGCGGGGGCTATACAAACGCATGACCCCGATCGATGCCATCGCCTTCTTTGCCGGCCTGAAGGGCATGGGCGACCGAGAGGCACGGCGCAGGGCCAAAGAGATGCTCGAAGAGCAGGGTCTGGGCGCAGCCATGAACCGCCCGATCAAGGCCCTGTCCAAAGGCATGTCGCAAAAGGTCCAGCTTCTGTCGGCCATCGCCCATGATCCCGAACTGGTCATTCTTGACGAGCCCTTCTCCGGCCTTGATCCGGTCAATCAACAATCACTCGAGACGATTATTCGGGGCCTCGCGTCCAAGGGCTCGACCGTGCTGTTCTCCACCCACGTCATGCAACATGCCGAGCGGCTTTGTGATCGGGTGGTGCTGATGGCAAGGGGCCGCAAGATGTTTGACGGCGATTTAGCGCAAGCCCGCAGCCATGCCCCCCGCCTGCTGGTGCTTGAGGGCAATATTAGCCTTCAGGCCGTTCAGGCCCTGCCCGGCATAGAGCAGGTGGAGGTCACCGACCTTGCGAGCCAAGAGGGAACCCATCTGGTCCAACTGTCTGCGACCCTCAAGCCCGGCGCCAACGGGCAGGAGGCCTTGCGCGCGGCCTTTGGCCAAGGGCTCGACCTTCGGCGCTTTGAGTTGAAAGAACCCACCCTGCACGATGCCTTTATCGCCTTAACGGGGGATCAGATATGAGACGCCTGCTCAAGATCGCCCTGCGCGAATATCTCAGCTACGTGC
>CAISGS010000160.1 GCA_903884915.1 uncultured Caulobacteraceae bacterium
AACCCTTTGACCGCTTGGGGCAGTGAAGAAAGCGCTAAAATGAACTTTGATGAAGTCGATCGCGTGCCTATGGGCCGTCTGAACGAGATCATTTGGCGCAGTGTAAGGGGCGCAGATTCGCCCATGCCGTCCCCCATCCATCGCTATCGCGCCCTTGTTCAAGGCCCGCAGGATGATGACGACTAGCTGAAAAAAGCTGCTATTTTGGGTCGGACATGACCCAAGACCTATCCAAGACCGATGAGTTAAGGCCAGAGCAGCGCCTCGGCTCCATCCTACGTGCCTCAGCCGGGAATATGGTCGAATGTTTTGATTGGTTCAGCTACGCGGCCTTCGCGCTCTATTTCGCCAAGGTGTTTTTCCCGGCAGGCGATCAGACAGCCCAATTGCTCAGTTCGGCTGCCGTCTATGCCGTCGGTTTCTTTTTTAGGCCACTAGGGGCTTGGCTGATGGGGCTCTATGGCGACCGGGTCGGACGGCGCGGCGCCTTGATCGCTTCGGTATGGCTCATGTGCATTGGCTCAATGGCGATTGCCGTGTGCCCTGGATATGCAACCATTGGCATTGCCGCCCCCATCATTCTGGTCCTTGCCCGCATCTTGCAGGGGATCAGTATGGGCGGCGAATATGGCACCAGCGCCACCTACATGTCTGAAATGGCCGGTCGCCGCGATCGCGGCTTCTGGTCAGGGGTCTTTTACGCCACCTTGATGAGCGGGCAGCTTCTATCCTTGGCCCTGTTCCTCGTCCTTGGACATATTCTCTCCCCAGAAACCATGCAGGCTTGGGGCTGGCGTATCCCCTTCTTCATCGGCGGCGCGCTCGCCCTCATTGTCTTTTGGTTGCGCCAAGACATGAAGGAAACACCATCCTTTATGGCTAGAAATAGGGTTCGGGTCACGACTTGGGACCTTGTGCGCAGCCATCCGCGTCAAAGCCTGATGGTCATGGGTCTGACCGCTGGCGGCACGCTCGGCTACTATACCTTCGGGACCTACATCCAAAAGTTCCTCGCCAATACGTCAGGCTTTTCGAAAGATCAGGCCAGCCTGATTACGGCCGGTGCGATGTTCATCTTCATGCTGGCTCAGCCGCTTATCGGAGGCCTATCAGACCGCATCGGACGGCGACCTTTGCTTATCGCCTTTGGTGTCATGGGTGCGGCCATGACCTGGCCAGTCCTTTATGCCCTTTCCTACACCAATGACGTGGGCACAGCCTTGATCCTCGTGACCGGCGCACTCCTGGTGGTGAGCCTCTATTCAGCCGTCAATGCGGTCGTAAAGGCCGAGCTCTTTCCTACCGAGGTGCGAGCCCTCGGCGTGTCCCTGCCCTATTCATTGGCCAATGCAGTGTTTGGAGGAACGGCGGAATTTGTCGCGCTGGCCTTCAAGCAGGCTGGCCATGAGACCTGGTTTTTTACCTATGTCACTGTGGTGATTTTAGGATCGCTTTTGGTCTATTTGAGCCTGCCAGATACGCGGGCCAATAGCCAAATCCTTGAGGATTAAGACTGTGGAACACACCATGACGTCCATTAGCCACCCCCTAACCTTGCCTTGCGGCGCGGTTTTGCCCAATCGACTGGCTAAGGGTGCCATGACCGAAGGGCTGGCGGACCCTCAAGGTCGAGCGACATCTGAGCTTGACCGTCTCTATGGCCTTTGGGCCGATGGCGGCTGCGGTTTGCTCATCACAGGTAACGTCCAGATCGATGGCGACCATCTCGAACGGCCGGGCAATGTCATTATTGATCGCCGTCCCGACGCAGCGGCGCTGGCCAGTTTGACATCTATGGCGAAGGCCGGTTCGCGCGGCGGCGGTCACATATGGATGCAGATCAGCCATGCCGGTCGCCAGACCCAGGTCACCGTCAATCCCCATCCCAAGGCCCCTTCAGCGGTCGCTCTGGGCCTGCCCGGCAAGCAGTTTGGCGCTCCTGAGGCCCTGACTGAAGCTGAAATTCTAGACCTTATCGAGCGCTTTGGTGTGGCTGCCGAAGTGGCCCGCGAGACGGGTTTTACCGGCGTGCAGATCCATGCGGCGCACGGCTATCTCCTGTCCCAGTTTCTGAGCCCCCGGGCTAACTTAAGAACCGATCAGTGGGGTGGCTCGCTTGAAAACCGGGCGCGGATGCTGATGCAGGTTATCGCTCGGGTCCGCCAAGGGGTCGGCCGCGACTTTCCCATCGGGGTCAAACTCAATTCAGCAGACTTCCAAAAGGGCGGATTTGCCTTTGAGGACAGCGTCATTGTGGCCGGGTGGTTGCAGGCCGCAGGTGTGGATCTCTTAGAAATTTCCGGCGGTTCGTACGAACAGCCCGCCATGATGGATCTGGCTGGAATGGAACCGGTCGACATGCCGATTCAAAAGGCCTCGACGGCGAAGCGCGAGGCCTATTTTGTCGATTTTGCCAAGACCATGCGCCAATCCCTCACCATGCCCTTGATGGTCACGGGAGGCTTTCGTACGCGTGCTGCCATGAATGCGGCGCTCGAACAGGGCGGCGCCGACATTATCGGCCTTGGTCGCCCCCTTTGTGTCGACACGGCAGGTCCAGCAAAATTACTGGCCGGAGCGCAGGGGCTCGACCGTTGGGAAACCAAACTTCGGCTCTTGCCCCCGATGCTTCAGTTTCTCGGTGGATTAAAGTTGGTGAAGTCGCTCGAGGGGTTTGCCGTGAGCTATTGGTACTATGCTCAGCTTGAGGCTATCGCGCGAACGGGCAAGGCCAATATCCAGATATCGCCTTTCGCGGCCCTGATGCAGGTCACAAAATCCGGCGCCGCCTGGCTCAAGGCCCGAAGGGCTTAGAGGGCATTCGCCGTCCTCGGCGAAGGGTCAGCGAGAGGTTTTGAGGTCCAGTCTTTGAAGCTGATCTAGAAAATCGCCTTCCTCTTCGAGGCAGCGAAGGTCCAGAACAAGGCTATTGTCGGTCACACGGCCTATGATCGGGATCGGAAGTTGCCGCAACCTTGCCGTCAAGGCCTTCAAGGCGCTTCCCGATTTCTTCTGCGCGTAGGTACAGACCAGGGCCATGCTCGGGATGACATCGATGGGAAGCGAGCCGCTGCCGACCTGACTGAAAACCGGCTGAGTCGTGACCTGCCAGTCTGGGCCGAGCGCGGCGCTCAGATGGGGCTGGACCCGCTGCGCAATAGCCTCAATATCGGCTATGGGCCGGGTCAAAAGCCGCAAGGTCGGAAGGTCTTGCGTGAGGCGCTCAGGATGGCGATAGGCCATCAAGGTTGCTTCCAGCGCAGCCAAGGTCAGCTTCGAGACCCGAAGGGCGCGCTTTAGAGGGTGGCGATTGATC
>CAISGS010000161.1 GCA_903884915.1 uncultured Caulobacteraceae bacterium
GTCCTTGGCATCGGCTATCGCAAGTCCAAGGTGAAGGCGGTGCCCGACAGTTGGAAATATCTGTTCGATTCCGATCAATATAAGGGCCGGATCGCGCTTCTGTCTGAGTCTGCCGACCTGGTGCGCCTGTCGGCAAAATATAAGGGTCATTCGGTCAACAATATCCCGCCCGAAATGATCGCCCAACTGGAGACCATGTTGATCAAGCAAAAGCCCTTCATCAAGGCCTTCCACGACGACAACGGCCAAGACATGCTTCTGGCTGGCGATGTCGATCTGGTGCTCGAATATAATGGCGACATTGCTCAGATTATGCAGGAAGACCCCGATATTGGCTTTGTCGTGCCCAAGGAAGGCAGCCTGATCAATTCCGACACCCTTTGCATCCCGCTCGGCGCCCCGCGGCCCAACAATGCCCACGCCCTCATCAACTATCTGTTGGACGCGACGGTTGGCTCTGAGATCACCAAGGAAATCCTCTATCCGACCCCCAATGCCGCGGCCAAGGCCCTGATGCCGGACAGCTATCGCAATAACCCTGTGATCTTCCCGCCAGCCGATATCATGGCCAAATGTGAATATGGGGCCTTTGAGGGCGCAGAAAAATCAAGGCTGTTCGAAGAGGCAATCACGCGCGTTCGTGCGGCCTAGTTTAGCCTAGTCCCTGTTGGGCAGGCGTAAGGGGAGGGGGACCATCATGACGCGCAAGATCGATCGTTCCAAACGCTCCTTGATGGCCGCCTTGGGCGCATCAGGTGCGGCAGCCATCGGCCTAAGCTTTGCGGGCGGTCTTGCCGGATGTAGCCCCAAACCGGCCCCGAAGGACGCTGAAGTTGGTGAAGGAAACCAGCTGAACTTTTACAATTGGGACACCTATATCGGCTCAAACACCTTGGCGGAGTTCAAAAAGGACACCGGTATTGAGGTGACCATAAACCTCTTTGCTACGGCTGATGAGATGTTTGCCAAGTTCAAGGCGGGCAATCCGGGTTTTGACGTGATCGTCCCGCCCAATGAGTTTGTCACCCGGATGAGCCAAGCGGGAATGTTGATGGCGCTGGACCACGCCAAGATCCCCAATATCAAGAATATCGACCCCTCTTTCTTAAACCCTGAGTTCGACCCGGGCCGCAAATTTTCTATGCCCTACACCTGGTCAGTGCTTGGCATTGGCTATCGCAAGTCCAAGGTCAAGTCGGTGCCGGACAGTTGGAAATATCTGTTTGAGTCCGACGACTATAAGGGGCGTATTGCGCTTTTGTCAGAGTCTGGGGACCTGATGCGCTTGGCTGCAAAATATAGGGGCCATTCGGTCAACAATATCCCTGCCGAGATGATCCCTTCGCTTGAGGCCATGTTGATCAAGCAAAAGCCGTTCATCAAAGCCTTTCATGACGACAATGGTCAGGACCTGCTGCTGGCTAGGGACGTCGATCTGGTACTCGAATATAACGGCGATATTGCCCAGATCATGTCCGAGGATCCCGACATCGATTTTGTCGTGCCAAAGGAGGGCAGTCTGGCCAATTCGGACACGCTCTGTATTCCCGCCGGTGCGGCCCGCCCCAACAATGCCCACGCCTTCATCAACTATCTGCTCGATGCGCAGGTCGGCGCGGACATCACCAAGCAGATTCTCTATCCAACCCCTAATGCAGCGGCAAAGGCCCTGATGCCTGAAAGCTACCGATCCAATCCGGTGATCTTTCCAAGCCAAGACATTATGGCCAAGTGCGAATTTAGCCTGTTTGAGGGGCCCGAGAAGGCAAGACTGTTCGAAGAGGCCTTGACCCGTATTCGAGCGGCCTAAGTTCGGTTCTGAAGCGTTAAGGGAAGGGGAGGGGATGGAACAGAGCTGGAAGCGCGCAAAGGCGATCTTTGCCACCGTCCTTGGCCCGCCCTTGGCGTGGCTCTTGCTGTTCTTTCTGATCCCATTGACCATCGTCTGGGTCTATAGTTTTGGCACCAATGTCGGCCTGACTGAGATTGCCTTTACCGGCACCTTCTCCAACTATGCGCGGGCTATTGAGCCGCTCTATGTCGGCATTTTTCTCAAGTCTGTCGGGGTGGCGGGCTTAACGACCCTATTCTGTTTGATTGTTGGATTTCCGGTCGCCCTTGCCATCACCTTTGCCCCGGATAGGCTGAAAGCTTGGCTGATCCTCTTGGTCATGTTGCCGTTTTGGACCAACCTTCTGATCCGCACCTACGCCCTGATCGCGGTCTTGCGAACCGAGGGCTATGTGAACCTAAGCCTTGGGTGGCTGTGGACCCATGCCAGCGGCTTGATGACTATGGTCGGCCTCAGCCCGCTCACCCGTTTTGAGCCGCTGGAGTTGTTGCACAATAATTTCGCGGTCGTCTTTGGTCTGGTCTATGTCCATCTGCCCTTTATGGTCTTGCCGCTCTATTCGGCCCTTGATCGGCTAGATCGTTCCTTGCTTGAAGCGAGCCTTGATCTGGGCGCAGGCCATTTCCGCACCATGATGATGGTGGTTGTGCCGCTGGCCTTGCCGGGTATCGCCTCGGGCATTTTGATCACCTTCATTCCCGCCCTTGGGGCCTATCTGACGCCAGACCTCTTGGGCGGACCTGATAGCCAGATGATTGCCAACATCATTGAGCGCCAGTTCAAGCGCGCCAATGACTGGCCCTTTGGCGCGGCCCTGTCGTTCCTGCTCATGTATATGACCTTCATCGCCATTGCCCTGCAGGCCATGTTGGCCAAGCGCAAGACGGAGGCGGGGTCGTGAGCAAAAGGTCGCTAAGGTCAGCCGCAGGTCCGTTGGAATATCTGCGCCGCTGGCCGCTTCAGGCTTGGCTGGTGATGGTGGGCCTATTTCTCTATGCCCCCCTGCTGACCCTGATGGCGTTTAGCTTCAACGATTCCAAACGCAACATCGTCTGGAAGGGCTTTACCCTCAAATATTATGATAAGGTCCTGCAGAACGACAGTCTGATTGCCGCCTTTGGCAATTCTCTGACCATCGCGGCCATCTCAACCCTGATCAGTGTGATCTTGGGGGCCATGGCGGCGCTCGTGCTCTGGCGATTTAAGTTCAAGGGTAAGACCGTGCTCGATGGGGCCATGGCCCTGCCGATCGTTGTGCCCGAAATCTGCATGGGCGTGGCGATGTTGGTGTTCTTTGCCAAGGTCATGCCTTGGCCCACGGGCCTGCCCTGGCCGCTTAATCTGGGGGCCATCATCATCGCCCATGTCTCCTTCTCTTTCCCCTTCGTCGCCGTGGTGGTGCGCGCGCGCCTCGCCTCGTTCAATCGGGAACTGGAAGAGGCGGCAAAGGACCTTGGGGCGGGGGAATTTATGACAATCCGCGATGTCTTGATCCCCCATATGCAGCCCTCATTGATCGCAGGCGCGCTGCTGGCCTTTACCCTTAGCCTCGATGATTTTGTCATCACCTTCTTTACCTCTGGGCCGGATACAGTGACCTTCCCGGTGAAGGTCTATTCGATGGTCCGGTTCTCGGTGACGCCAGAGGTCAATGCCGCCTCGACCATCCTGATTGTCTTCACCGTTCTTTTGACGGCGCTGGCCATTCGCCTGCAGGGGGCTGCGGCCGTCGCTGGTGGCCATGCGCCTGACGCTTCGTCTAAGTGAGCCGCCCCGATATGCCAGCCCCTCTCGCCAAACCCGTACCCCGCAAGCCCATCATCAGTTTTGAGAACATCACCAAGCGCTACGGCAAGGTGGTCGCCGTCGACAATGTCAGCCTGACCATTGAGGAGGGCGAGTTCTTCTCGCTTCTAGGCCCATCGGGCTGTGGCAAGACCACCTTGCTGCGCATGCTCGCCGGGTTCGAAGTGCCGACCGAAGGGCGCATCCTGATCGATGGTCAAGATGTCAGCCAGATCCCGCCCAACAAGCGGCCGGTCAATATGGTGTTCCAGTCCTACGCCGTCTTTCCCCACATGAGCGTTGCCGAAAATGTTGCCTATGGGCTCAAGGTCGATGGCGTGCCAACCGCCGAACGTGCCCGGCGGGTCGAAGAGGCCTTGGCTCTGGTCAAGCTCGAGGGCTATGGCGCACGAAAGCCCGATCAACTGTCCGGCGGACAGCGTCAGCGTGTGGCTTTGGCCAGAGCTCTGGTCAAGCGGCCCCGCGTGCTGTTGCTCGATGAGCCCCTTTCGGCGCTGGACGCCAAGTTGCGCGATCAGATGCGCTCTGAACTGACCCAGTTGCAAGAAAAGGTCGGCATCACCTTCATCATGGTAACCCATGATCAGGACGAGGCCTTGGCCATGGCCA
>CAISGS010000162.1 GCA_903884915.1 uncultured Caulobacteraceae bacterium
GGGCCTTGTTTGTTTTCTTAAAATACAAGGCCGCCTACCCCGGCTTCGCCGGTACTTCCCCCATGGGGGGAAGATCAAGGATGCGTAACTCTTCCCCCATGGGGGGAAGATCAAGGATGCGTAACTCTTCTCCCTCTGGGGGAAGTGGCGCAAAGCGACGTAGGGGGCCTTGTTTTACTTGCTATATTGGAACGTCGCCTCGTCGAGATCGATCTGTGGGAACAGGTCCTTTTCGGCCCAATAGTCTTGGGTGTGCTGCCACTCGGCCTTGTCGCCGCGGCGAGGCAGAAGGTGCATGCCGCGCATCAGATAGCCGGGATTGAAGTTCTCGGAATCGATCCAAGGCAGCAGCGGCATGTCCTTGTCTTCGGGGCGCAGGGTCGGGGTGACGGCCTTGACACCCTTCTGGTCCATATGGTTGAGCAGGCGCGCGACAAAGTCTCCGATCAGATCGGCGCGCAGGGTCCAACTGGCGCGGAAATAACCGAACACCCAGATCATGTTGGGTACGCCGGTAAACATCATGCCGCGATAGGTGACGGTCTTGGAAAAGTCCAAGGCCTCGCCATTGATCGAGAAATGGATATCGCCCAGCACGTTCAGATTAAAGCCGGTCGCGGTGACGATGATGTCAGCTTCAAGCTCGACACCCGACTTCAGCAGGATGCCCTTTTCGGTGAAGCGCTCGATCTCGTCGGTCACGACGCTGGCCTTGCCCGAGGCTATGCCTTGGAAAATATCGCCGTCTGGCACAAAGGCGATGCGCTGGCGCCAAGGGCGATAGCTGGGTGTAAAGTGCTTCTCGACCATCTCATCGGGCAAGAAGGCCCGGATGCCCGACAGAAGCTCTTCGCGCACCACTTCAGGCTCTTCGAACGACCGGCGCGTAAACTCACCCTGATCAAACAGGATCTGGCGGCGGGCAATCTCGTGGATCCACTCTTCCTTGACCTCAAGCTTGCGCAGATTGTCGACCAGGTCATTGGCATTGCGGCCGGGGATGAAATAGGTCGGCGTGCGCTGGAGCAGGGTCACATGCTCGCAATCCGCGGCAATGGCCGGGACCAAAGTCGCTGCCGTCGCGCCAGACCCGATGACCACCACCTTCTTGCCCTTATAGGCGAGGTCTTTGGGCCAGCTTTGGGGATGGATGATCTGGCCCTTAAACTGGTCCATGCCCTGCCATTCGGGCGTATAGCCCTCGTCGTGGCGATAATAGCCTTGGCACATCCACAGGAAGTTGGTTGTGAAGACGCGGCTCTCGCCCGTGGCCTTATTGACAGCCGTGATGGTCCAGAGATTGTCCTTGCCCGACCAACTGGCCGACAGGATCTTGTGGCCATAGCGGATGTGGCGATCCAGATCGTTCTCTTCGATCACCTCGCCCATATATTTGAGGATCTCTTGGGCCGAGGCGATCGGGGTACCGACCCAAGGCTTGAAGCGATAGCCGAAGGTATAGAGGTCACTGTCCGAACGAACGCCGGGATAGGTGTGGGTCAGCCAGGTGCCGCCAAAACTCTCTTGCGTCTCCAGCACGACAAAGCTCTTGCCCGGGCACTGATCCTTGAGGTGATAGGCACCGCCCACGCCAGAAATGCCCGCCCCGACGATCAGCACATCGAAATGCTCGGTTGCGGTGGTGTCGCTGGACTTTGCCAGTGTTGCGGTGTCGGCCATAGGTCACCTCTCCTGTGATGATTGCTGACATTCTGATTGCTGGAGGCGATCCCCCAGGTTCAGGCGCATTCACCGCGCGAGCCAACAACTAACCGATGATCATATGCACAAACGCGGCGACGAAAAGCCCTCTTCTGCGCAAGCGTCCAACCGCCGCACTGATCGCATCTGTCCCCTTGGCGATCGGTGTCTAAGCACCCTATGGTGTGGCTTGGCCCGCGACCTCAGCACGAAGACTGAAGGGGGCTCAGGGAGACGAACTCATGGGCGAGACCATTTTAGATCCCACACTGCCGATCATCGATCCGCACCACCATCTGTGGGACCGGACAGCCCTGTTCGCCACCCAACCGCCGCCCAAACATGAGTTCGAAAGGCTGCTGCGTCTTTCGCCGCGCTATCTGCTCGATGAGTTGCTGGCGGATATGAACCGCGGCCACAATGTCATCGCCACCGTCTATATGGAGTGCGGAGCCATGTACCGCGCGGGCGGGCCATCAGAAATGCGGCCTGTCGGTGAGACCGAGTTCGTCAACGGCTTTGCCGCCATCAGCGCCAGCGGTGTCTATGGTCCGGCCAGGGCCTGCGCGGGCATTGTCGGCCATGCCGATCTGATGCGCGGCGACGGGGCCGCTGCGGTGCTCGAAGCCCATATTGCGGCGGGCGGCGGCCGGTTCCGCGGCATTCGTCACAGCGCCTCATTCGATGCCGACGGCAATGTCCTTGGCCCCCTCGCCCATCGCCCGGCGGGCGTCTATCGCTCGGCAGAGTTTCGCCAAGGGTTCAAACATCTGGCGCGTCTGGGCCTATCGTTCGATGCTTGGCTCTTGGAACCGCAGCTTGGCGATGTGCTTGATCTGGCCAAGACCTTCCCGGACACGGCCATGGTGCTCGACCATGTTGGCACACCGCTGGGCCTCGCCAGCTATCAGGGGCGGCGCGAGGAACGGTTCGACATCTGGAAACAGTCCATCCAAGCCTTGGCGAAGTGCGAGAACCTGTCGGTCAAGGTCGGCGGCTTGGCCATGCCCTTCCCCGGCTTCCCGACCTTCATGGCACAGCCTCAGGCCTCATCGGAGACCCTCGCCAACGAATGGCGGCCCTATGTCGAAACCTGCATCGAGGCCTTTGGCGTCGAGCGCTGCATGTTTGAAAGCAACTTCCCGGTCGATCTGGGCACCTGCACCTATGATGTCCTGTGGAACGCCTTCAAACATCTGGCCAAGGGCTATTCCGCCGACGAAAAGACCGCCCTGTTCAGCGGAACGGCCAAACGGGTCTATCGACTAGACCTCTAGATCGATCGGCCGTCTGATAGAAAAATACACCGCTGCATAAATTCTCTCTCCCCGAAGCCGAGCCAGCCTGATAGCGAAGGCACTGGGCTCGGGGAGAGTCCCAACGATTAAGAGGTTTGGGATGAAGCGGTTAGGATGGGTCGGCCTAGGGTCGGCGATTGCGGCATTGGTGACAGCCTCAAGCGCGCAGGCTCAAGATGTCGCTACGGTCTCTTCAGGCGATACGGCCTGGATCTTAGCCTCCACCGCTCTTGTCCTGCTCATGACCTTGCCCGGTCTGGCCCTGTTCTATGGCGGGCTTGTGCGGTCAAAGAACGTCCTATCGGTAATGGCGCAGTGCGTTGGTATTGCCTGCCTCGCCTCGGTGCTCTGGCTGCTTGGCGGCTATAGCCTGTCCTTTTCCGGCGCCCATCCGCTGATTGGCGATCTGGCCAAGTTTGCGCTGAACGCGGTCCCGCGCGACGCTCTGGTCGGCACCATTCCTGAGAATGTCTTCTTCTCGTTCCAGATGGCCTTTGCGGTCATTACCCCCGCCCTGATCATCGGCGCGACGGTCGAACGCATGAAATTCAGCGCTGTGATGGTCTTTTCGGGTCTCTGGCTGTTGGTCGTCTATGCCCCGGTCTGTCACTGGGTCTGGGGCGGCGGCTGGCTGATGGGTCGCAACGTGATGGACTATGCCGGAGGCTTGGTCGTCCATGCCACGGCGGGGGTTTCAGCCCTTTTGCTCGCTTGGAAGCTTGGCCCACGCGATGGCTATCCCCGCGATCTTCACCCCCCACACAATCCTGGCATGACCATGATGGGCGCAGGCCTTCTGTGGGTGGGCTGGTACGGCTTTAACGGCGGCAGCGCGCTGGCGGCCAACGCCGATGCGGGTGCAGCCCTTCTGGCCACCCATATGTCCGCCTCGGCGGCGGGTCTGGTCTGGGCCCTGATCGAGTGGAAGCGCTTTGGCCGGGTCAGCATGGTTGGCCTCGTCACCGGCGTGGTTGCAGGCCTCGCCACCGTCACCCCGGCCTCAGGCTTTATCAGCCCGCTCGCCGGAGCCGTCCTCGGCGCGGTTGGCAGCTTTGTCTGCTATCATTCGGTGGAACTGGTTCGCCATCGGCTCAAGATCGATGACAGCTTGGATGTCTTCGCCGTGCACGGCATCGGCGGGATTGTCGGCACTCTGCTGGTTGCGGTTCTGGCCAGTCCAGCGCTCGGCGGTGAGGGCTATGCCGAAGGGGTCGCCATGTCCGATCAGGCCATCACCCAGACCCTCGGCGTTCTGGTTGTCTGCGGCTGGTCCGCCATCGCGACGCTGGTTCTGGTCTGGATTGTGCGCAAGACGGTCGGGCTTCGGGTTAGCCCCGAGACCATCGATGACGGCCTCGACATGGCGGTCCACGGCGAGAAGGCCTATCGCTCGATTAACTAGGGCCAAGAGGCCAGCGCGATTAAGCGCTGGCCGCCAAGCTTGAGGTTACCCGAGCTGCCGGGAAGATACGCAGGAAGTTCTCAGCATAGAACTTGGCCCGCACGGATTCGTCTCGAACACCCAGCGACGCCTCAAAGCGCGCGATAGGATCGCGTCCGCCTTCAATATGGGGATAGTCGCTGGAGAACAGATAGAGGTCCGGATTGGATTGATCGATGAAGTTGCCGACCTCTTCAAAGACGAAGGGCGTGAAGGCCATCTGATCGGTCAGTTGCTGCGACGGGATGCGGCTGAGGCCCTGCAGATTGGCGTCATTGCGGCTCCAGTGCTTGACCACCCAGTCCAGACGCCGCAGCAGTTCAGGCACCCATCCGGCGCCCAGTTCAACACTGGCCCCGCGCAGGGTCGGATGGCGCTGAAACACTCCATCCAACACCATCATGGTCAAGAAGGCTTCAGGACCCTCATGCAGCAAGGCAATATCCTTGGTGCGCAGGTTCTCACCGCCGCCCAGCCAATCCTTGGTAGGCGCGCGGCCATTGTTCATCCAAGCCTTGGCGAGCTGTAAGGGCGCGCCGCCGACATGGAGGAGGAAGGGAATGCCGCTCTCGGCCAACTTGGCCCAGAACGGATCGAGGTCGACGTGGCCAGGTGAGCGATCACCGCAAGGACGATGGGGAATCCAGACCGCCTCAAGGCCGCTGCGCAGGAC
>CAISGS010000163.1 GCA_903884915.1 uncultured Caulobacteraceae bacterium
CCATTGGCGGCGCGGATGATCGGGGCGAGGACCAGCTCTCGCGGGGCCTTATAGTCGGCCAGATGGCTGCGAACATGGGCGGCGAGGATCGCAAGGCTTGGGGCCTCATGGCCGGGTTTGATGTCCACCACGGCGCAGATCCGCTCGCCAAAGCGGGCGTCTGGCACACCGACCACGACGGCGTCAGAGACAGAAGGATGTTTCTTCAGCGCCTCTTCGACCTCCTCGGGGAAGACCTTTTCACCGCCGGTATTGATCACCTGCGAGCCTCGGCCCAGAAGTTTCAGCTCGCCGTCGGCCTCGACCTCGGCAAAGTCGCCGGGGACGGACCAGCGCTCACCCTCGAACATCCGGAAGGTCTTGGCCGACTTTTCAGGGTCCTTGTAATAGCCGACCGGGATAAAGCCGGTGACGGCGACAAGGCCGCGTTCGCCAGAGCCGGGCGCGACTCGTTTGCCCTCTTCGGTAAAGACCGCGACCGTGGGACCGAGCACGAAGCGGGCCGTCTGAACCTCTGCGCCCGCCGCTGAGGTCGAGCCACCAAGACCGACGGCTTCGGATGAGCCGAGGCTGTCATAGAGCATGGCGCCTGGAATATGGGCCAAGAGGCCTTGCTTGTTCTCTTGGCTCCAGACCGCGCCAGACGACGAGATCATATTGACGCTGGTCAGGTCCCAGCGGCCGCGATTGGCATTGAGGCAATCAAGCATGGGCGAGGCAAAGGCCGGTCCGACAATGACCACGGTTGAGGCCTTCAGCCGCTCGACCTCGCCCCAAAGCTCTGCCGGGTCAAACTTGCGCGACGGTAGAGAGGCGACGCTGCCGCCCATATTGAGGGTGATAAAGGCCGAAAACTGGCCCGTGCCATGCATGAGCGGGCAGGCGACCAGTTGGCGGAAGGGCGAGGGCTCGTCGGGGTTGGTCAGACGGTCGGCAGCATCCTCGACCCGTTCCAGTGGGGGAACCTCGAGATTGGCGTTGCCGCCTGCGCCCAAGACATTGAACAGATCATCTTGGCGCCACATGACGCCCTTGGGCATGCCGGTGGTGCCGCCCGTATAGAGCAGGAGCAGATCGTCTCCGCTGCGACCCCAAGGGGCCATAGCGCGAGGACCTGCCTGCTCAGTCAGGGCTTGGTAATCCTGGGCCCAGCTTGGCACGGGGTAACCCGCCTCCGGTGCGCACACCCAGAGCTTGACCTTGGTCAGTCGGCCCCGAATCTCTTCGACCACGGGGGCGAAGGAGGCGTGGAACACCACGGCTTCTGCATCGGCATTGTCGAACAGATAATAGAGCTCCTCGGCCCCATAACGGTAGTTGGTATTGACCGGTGCCATGCCCGTCTTGAAGGCGGCAAAATAGGTTTCGAGATATTCTGGGCCATTATAGAGGAAGGCCGCGACCTTGGCCTGATGACCCATGCCTGCGGCCAAAAAGGCGCGGCCTAGGGCGTCGGCATGCTGGTCGAAAGCTGCCCAGGTCACGACGCGCTCACCCTGAACCAGAGCCGGACGGTTCGGGGTCTTGGCGGCAATGGCCTCCCAAACGTCCGCGAAATTCCATGCGCTCATGATGCGTGCTCCCCATGTTTATGTCTTTGTTTGGGATGAGTTAGCGGTGATCAGGTGGGCGGTGTCAATGAGGGGATTTGGGACAAAACAAGACCCCGGTAGTTTTACCGCGTTCCCCGCGAAGGCGGGGATCCAGACCCTTTCACTCCGACGGTAACAGACCCAATGGATCCCTGCCTTCGCGATGAGCGCGCGGGAGGAACCATGAATCAGCGTCATTGCGAGCGCAGCGAAGCAACCCAGGGGTCTGACACGGACTGGAGTTGATGTTGCCCTGGGTTGCTTCGGCGCGATGCGCCTCGCAATGACGCGGCAGAGGGCCGGTGGGCCGGTTTCCGCTTGAGTGAAAGGGTCTGGGTCCCCGCCTTCGCGGGGAAAACGGGAGAAAGGAAACAAGGCCCCCTTTGATGCTACGCATCGCTTCCCCCAGAGGGAGAAGTACCGGCACAGCCGGGGTAGGGGGGTGCATCCCCGTCATTTAAAACGCGTTCCCCGCGAAGGCCGGCACCCAGTAGCCACTTCCTCGTGCTTCGACGGGCTCAGCATGAGGAAGAGTTAGGGGGCCGCTCTTTTCCAGTCATCCTCATCCTGAGCCTGTCGAAGGACGAGGATGTTCACGAAACACGAAAAAGGGCGGGACCCTTGGATCCCGCCCTTCTCATATTCAACGTCGTAGGACCAATAGACTTCCTTAGAAGTCCATGTCGCCCATGCCGCCGCCGGGCATTTGTGGCATGCCACCGCCCTTTTTCGGGGCTTCTACGATAGCGGCTTCGGTGGTGATCAGCAGGCTGGACACCGAGGCTGCGTCTTGCAGAGCCGTACGCACGACCTTGGCAGGGTCGATGACGCCTGCTTGGACCATGTCGACATATTCTTCGGTCTGGGCGTTGAAGCCAAAGGTGGCCGAAGCGCTTTCCATGACCTTGCCGACAACGATCGAGCCTTCAACGCCGGCATTTTCGGCGATCTGACGGATCGGGGCCTGCACAGCGCGACGCACGATGGCGATGCCTGCGGTCTGGTCTGCATTGTCGCCCTTCATGCCTTCCAAGATCTTGGAAGCCTTGAGCAGAGCGACGCCGCCGCCGGGGACGATGCCTTCTTCGACGGCCGCGCGGGTCGCGTTGAGGGCGTCATCGACGCGGTCCTTCTTTTCCTTCACTTCGACTTCGGTTGAACCACCGACCTTGATCACGGCAACGCCGCCAGCCAGCTTGGCCAGACGTTCTTGCAGCTTTTCCTTGTCGTAGTCCGAAGAGGTCTCTTCGATCTGACGCTTGATCTGACCGATACGGGCTTCGATCGCGTCCTTTTCGCCAATGCCGTCCACGATGGTGGTGTCGTCCTTGGTGATGGAGACCTTCTTGGCCTTGCCGAGCATTTCGAGCGTGACGCTCTCAAGCTTGATGCCCAGATCTTCGGAGATCACTTGCGCGCCGGTCAGGATGGCGATGTCTTCCAGCATGGCCTTGCGGCGGTCGCCGAAGCCAGGGGCCTTGACGGCAGCAACCCGAAGGCCGCCGCGCAGCTTGTTGACCACGAGGGTGGCCAAGGCTTCGCCTTCGACATCTTCGGCAATGATCATCAGCGGGCGACCCGACTGGACCACGGCTTCCAGAACGGGAAGCAGGGGTTGCAGGCTCGACAGCTTCTTTTCGAACAACAGGATCAGAGGCTCTTCGAGTTGAACCTCCATCTTGTCGGCATTGGTGATGAAGTAGGGGGGACAGATAGCCACGGTCGAACTGCATGCCTTCAACGACATCCAGCTCGGTTTCGGCGGTCTTGGCCTCTTCAACGGTGATGACGCCTTCATTGCCGACCTTGGCCATCGCCTTAGCGATCATGGCACCGACTTCAGCGTCGCCATTGGCCGAGATGGTGCCGACTTGGGCGATCTCGTCGTTGGTGGTGACCTTCTTGGAGATCGACTTGATTTCGGCGACGATGGCGATGACCGCCTTATCGATGCCGCGCTTCAGGTCCATCGGGTTCATGCCAGCGGCAACCGACTTCAGGCCTTCAACAACGATGGCTTGGGCCAGAACGGTGGCCGTGGTGGTGCCGTCGCCGGCCTTGTCGTTGGTCTTGGAGGCGACTTCACGGATCAGTTGGGCGCCAAGGTTCTCGAAACGATCTGACAGTTCGATCTCTTTAGCGACCGAAACGCCGTCCTTGGTCGAGCGCGGTGCGCCGAAGGACTTTTCTATGACCACGTTGCGGCCCTTGGGGCCCAAGGTCACCTTAACGGCATTGGCGAGGATGTTCACGCCGCGCAGCATCTTGTCGCGAGCGTCGGAACCGAAATTAACGTCTTTAGCAGCCATTGCGGGCTCTCACTTTTCGTCTGAGGAAATAGGAAGGGTGGGCGGTGGCTTAGGCTTGAAGCACGCCGAGGATGTCGCTCTCTTTCATGATCAAGAGATCTTCACCTTCGATCTTCACTTCCGTGCCCGACCACTTGCCGAACAGGATGCGGTCGCCAGTCTTCACGTCCGGGGTGATGTACTTGCCATCTTCGTCACGCGCGCCGGGGCCGACGGCGATGACTTCGCCCTCTTGTGGCTTTTCCTTGGCGGTGTCGGGAATGATGATCCCACCCTTGGTCTTTTCTTCTTCTGCGATGCGCTTAATCAAAACGCGGTCGCCGAGGGGACGAAACTTCATCTTTAGTCTCCGTTAGGAACGGTTGTCATTTAAGGGATGTAGCTCAGTGGTCCGGATGTTAGCAGCCGGGACCCTTGAGTGCTAACGAGGTTCAGGTATGGACCCTGAGCCGGGGAGTCAAGGGCGCAGGGGCGATGATTTTTGCGAAAGTCTGATGACAGCTCCCTTGGAACTGTGCGGCGGGTGGCGCATATCATGACCGACTGGGGCATGGTGGTGCCGATCCAGCCAGCCTGAGGGGATATGACCGTGACCACGCTGCACCTTTGCCTGCTCTTGGCGGTGATCGCCTGTCTGATTGGTGCTGGCTTGGGCCTTGTGGCCCTGTTGCGTCCGCATCGTGTGCTAAAGATGGTCGGCCTGTCCCTTACCGAGGGGGTGGGCCAAAGCCTATCGGAAGTGCGCGCTACCTATGGCGGCCTGTTCTTCGTCTCCCACGCAGGCGTGGCGATGGCGCTGGCCGTCTCGCCCAAGATTGGGGCCTGTATGGCAGCGGCTCTGGGCCTAGCCTGGTCAGGCGCTGCGCTGGGCCGCATCGTGTCGATGGCCGCCGACAAGGCCGTCAACCGCTTCAACATCACCGCCACCCTGTTCGAAGGCCTGATGGGCATAGCGCTGGCCACACCTCTATGGGCCTATCTGCGTCTGATCTATCAGGGCAATGGGGCGGTTTGACGTCGGGGTAGAGGCGGGGTATGTAAATACATCCGTTATAACGAGGCCGGCCATGATCCAGCTTAAACTTACGAAAATTGGTAATTCTGTTGGGGTCGTCCTGCCCAAAGAATTGTTGGCCCAATTAAAGGTCGGGCTAGGGGACACGCTTTTTTGCAGTGATGTTCCCGACGGCGTGAAGATGACC
>CAISGS010000164.1 GCA_903884915.1 uncultured Caulobacteraceae bacterium
CGCAATGGCGACATGGTCCGGCTCGCGCCTGGCCGGGCTGAAATCATCGATGAGGTGCCTGCGGGGCGTCTCTATGTCGATGGCGGTGTTGTGACGGTCGAGAACGGCGATGCCTTGCGAGAGCGACGTCATGCCGCCCTTAATGGCGTGATCAATGTCTCTATTGCCCTAAGCGATAAGGGCAAGATCCTCTCGGGTCCCCAAGTGCGCGGTCTGGGTCTGCCCAGCGATGCGGACTATACTTTGGATGACGCATTGGATGATCTGGCCATCGCTGCCGAGGAGGGCCTAAGCCGCCTTCGCGGTGACGGGCTTGAAGATGATGACGCTGTCGAGGCCGCCATTAGTCGGGCGGTCAAGAAGGCGGCCCACAGGATTTGGAAACGCCGCCCGCTGGTCGAGACAACGGTTTTGCGGGTTTAGACCCTAGGAGAGGATCAAGATCATGATCGGACGTTTGAACCATATCGGCATCGCCACCCCCTCCATCGAGGACTCCGTGGCTATGTATAAAGACCTGATGGGTGCGACCTCGGCGACGGAAAAGCGCGCCATGCCCGACCAAGGCGTCTGGGTCAGCTTTGTCGACCTGCCCAACAGCCAGATTGAGTTGATCGAACCTTACGGCGAAAATTCGCCGATCCATGCCTTCTTGGAAAAGAACCCCAAGGGCGGCCAGCATCATGTCTGTTTTGAAGTGCCGGACATCTATGTCGCCCGCGATGAGATGAAGGCCAAGGGCGCGACCGTTCTGGGCGAGCCGCGCATCGGGGCGCATGGGACCTTGATCATCTTCATCCATCCGAAGAATATGGGCGGCGTTCTGATTGAACTGATGGAAACCCCGAAGGAAGCACACTGATGGGTCCGGTAACTGCAATTTCGATCTATCTGGTGACCTGGTGGGTGGTTCTGTTCACTATCCTACCGATTGGCGTGACCAGCCATGCTGACGCCGGTGTTGATCCGGGTGATGGTGGTGACCCTGGTGCGCCGGTCGAGCCCAATCTGAAGCGCAAGTTCATCACGACGACCATCGCCTCGACGGTGATCTGGGCCATCTTTATGCTCTGCCTACAGTTTCGGCTGATCCCTCTGCCCAATGTTCCGATGATCTAAGGTTCTGAGGATGCGGTTGAGGGGCGGAGGTTCTCGGGTCTAACCACGGGGCCGTTTGGTTGGCCATCTTCTCTGGCGTTTCTCGCGATATGACTTTTTAGGCCGCGCTCGCTAGCGTGGCCTTTTTTTCGCCTTTGGAATGGGGAATTCCTCAATCCAGCGATCTTTCCACCTCTCAAATGGTCCAGTCCGTTGCCAAGCCTGCGCTTGCGGGGCTATGTGAACCACCCTCGGCAACCCCACGGATATTATCATGCGCCTGTCGCGCTATTTTCTTCCTGTTCTCAAAGAAACCCCGTCGGAGGCGCAGATCGTCTCGCACCGACTGATGCTGCGCGCTGGCATGATCCGGCAGGAGGCTGCGGGGATCTATTCGTGGCTGCCGCTGGGCCATCGGGTCCTGCGCAAGATCGAGCAGATTGTCCGTGAGGAGATGGACCGGGCCGGTGCCATCGAGATCCTGATGCCGACCTTGCAACTTGCGGACCTGTGGCGCGAGTCTGGGCGCTATGACGCCTATGGGCCGGAGATGCTGCGCATTGTCGACCGTCATGAGCGCGAGCTGCTCTATGGGCCAACCAACGAAGAGATGGTCACGGGCATTTTCCGCGCGTCCGTGCGCTCCTACAAGGACCTGCCCAAGAACCTCTATCACATGCAGTGGAAGTTCCGCGACGAGCA
>CAISGS010000165.1 GCA_903884915.1 uncultured Caulobacteraceae bacterium
CTCATCATCGCGAAGAGGGCGATAAGAACGATCTTGAGGTTGGGCCACTGACCAAAAGATTCGGCATAGGGTGATTTAGATAGCGTGCCCTCTGCATGCATTTTCTTGAAGGTTGGGCTCTCCGAGAGCTTCAGGCGCATCCAAATGGAGATGCCAACCAAAACCGCTGAAAACATGAACGGTATGCGCCAGCCCCAAGCGGTAAAGGCCTCCTCACCAAGGATTGTGCGGGTAATAAGGATGACGCCAAGCGCGCCCAATAGACCAAAGGCCGCCGAGGCCTGAATCCAGCCCGTCATACCGCCGCGTTTATTGGCGTCAGAATGTTCTGCCACATAGATCGCGGCGCCGCCATATTCACCCCCGAGCGCAAAGCCTTGAATACAGCGCGCTAAGATCAAGAGGATGGGAGAGATGATCCCCGCCTGTTCATAGGTCGGCAAGAATCCAACCGCGAATGTGGCACCGCCCATCAGGACGATGGTGGTCAGGAAGGCGCCCTTGCGCCCAACCCGGTCGCCAATGCGGCCGAAAAATAGCGCGCCCAGTGGCCGCACGGCAAAGCCAGCGCCGAAAATTGCCAGAGCGAAGATGAAAGCCAAGGTGTCACTCACCCCAGCAAAGAAGGTCTTGGAGAGAATCTGGGTCAGGGTGCCGAAGATGAAAAAATCATACCACTCGAAGGTCGTACCGGCTGACGATGCGGCGACGACGGTTCGCATTGAGGTGGGAGCCTCAACGGCGGCTGGGCTGGCCTCTTGTGTGGCGGCATCACTCATGGACGGTTCCCCCTAAATATATTAGCCTAGCTCTAGCATCGGCGAGGCTTTGATGGAAAGTGGCAGCCGCTGTCTAGCCGTCCAACCGATAGGTCATGGCATAGACAAAGCGGCCACCTGGATGGGTGCTGTCGGTGGCCAAAACCAGTTGGTCGCGCTCATCGAAATAGCGCCGAAGGGTGCGAAGGCCCGCAGAGCCCTTTTCAGTCCGTAAGGTCTTAGCCGTTGCGGCGTCCATGGTTTCGGCGGCAATTTCTTGTTCGATGCGGCGGGTTTGAACGCCAAAGTCTCGCGCGATCAGTTGGTGGATTGCCCCGTCCCACCCTTCGAGCGCGCCAACAATCCCGGCAAATTCCAAGGGCACAAAGAGGGTCGATACCGCCACCGGCTCGGCACCCGAGCCCGCACTGGCAAGACGAAGCCCCTCGATGACCAACCATTGTTCACCCGGCTGAGCCTTAAGACGGTCAGCCTCGGCGAGGGTCAAGGCCCGTGGATTGGCCGAGCGGACACGAAGCTTGGCTTCACGGGCATATTGGGTCAGGGACTCAGCGCCGCCGAGCGCCTGCACGAAGGTCGGAGTCGAGTTGGCGGCAATGACGGTTGTCCCAGCCCCTCGGCGTCGCTCGACCAGACCGGCTTCACGCAGCAATCGCAGCGCATCTCTGACCGTATGGCGCGAGGCCGAATAGATCTGACACAGCTCCAATTCGGGCGGCAGGTGGTCGCCCACGCCGTACCGGCCTTCGGTAATGTCCGCGCGCAGGGCGGCGGCAAGCTGTCGATATCGTGGAAGGGTCATGAGCCAGACATGGGTTGCAGACGCTCTCTCTATAGACGAGCGCGCATTTCGCGCCAGTCCCGTTCGAGACCTTCGCGGTGGGCCGGGGCGGCGAGAGTGATGAGCGCCTTGGCCCGATCATCGAGGCTCAGGCCACGAAGATCCGCCGATCCGAACTCGGTCACGACAATGGCGACATCGCCGCGCCCGACACTGACCGCCCCGCCGGTGAGCTTGGGCACAATGCGCGACAGGGCTCCAGCCTTGGCCGTCGCATTGAGGGCGATGATGGGTTTGCCCCCTTCAGAGCGTGCGGCCGCGCGCAAAAAGTCGTTGAGGCCGCCAATGCCTGAGACCTGACGGCCTCCTAAAAACTCAGCATTGGCTTGACCCATAAGGTCAATTTCGAGCGCCGAATTAATCGCGGTAAACCGGGGTATCGCCGACAGTACGTCGCTGCTGTGGGTCTCGATGACCGGGGTAAAGCGAACACGCGGGTCTTGGGACAGGCGCGTCATCAGCGCTTGGCTGCCAAGGGCAGCTCCAGTGACAATGGCGTCCAGGTCCTCTGAAATGGCGCCGCAGTCCATCAGATCTAACAGGGGATCAATCACCATGCCGGACTTGACGCTCAGACGCTTGCGATCCTTGATCGCGTTCATGACGGCAAAGCCCATCTTGCCAAGACCCACCTGAATGGCGGCGCCGTCGACAATATAGTCCGCCACATTCCGCGCGATCGTCGCTAAGGTGGGGTCTAGCGTGCCTGGATCATAGGTCATCATCGGCACGCTCGCCTCGACCACCACGTCAAAGCTGGCCAAGGCCACCTTGGGCGAGCGGGCAGGGGCGGGCATGTCCGGATTGACGTGGGCAATCTTGAAGACATCGCGTCCAAGGACGGCGGGCTGGAAGTCACAGGAGGTGCCGAAACTGCACATCCCATCGGCGTCGGGCGCACTGACCTGAACCAGAGCGGCGTCTAGCGGCGTACGGCAAAACCAGCGCCAAGCTTCGCTATAGGCCTGGGGGACCAGAGAAAACCGGCCCTCATCGAAGCTTTCGCGCCAATCAGGGCTGACAAAAATGCCTTCACCGCGACTGGTCGCATGCAGCCTGGACCAGTCGGTTTGATTGACGCCCGGAATGGCGGCGCTGACAAACGTCAGATCTTTAGCGGCGTCGGGATTAGGGCCATAGGCCTGCGCGAATATAAGCGGCTCCGCCCCTGCGGTGGCGACAAATACCCGCCCGCTCGACCCCGAAAGGCGCTCTGCAAGCAGGGCAATGGCCTGGTCAGCATCGAGGCGGATCATGGCGTCTCCCGTGGATTAGGGGCTTGGCTTAGGGTCTGATGCCTAGGCTCAAACGGTTCGTTGAGGGCTGTTCATAGCCGGATGAGAGCCAAGCGCCAAGCCAGCGGAGATTGCGCTGCGCGGCGCTTTGTCGCCTCTTGACTGAATTTGGGGGCTGTCTGAGGCGCGTTCGGCGTTTATGATAGTCCCATGACCTTTACAAACCCCATCATCGAAGCTGGCATTGCTGGCCTTATCGCCCTTTATGATCAACGGGC
>CAISGS010000166.1 GCA_903884915.1 uncultured Caulobacteraceae bacterium
GGGGTGACGGGAGCCAGTTGAACCGGAGCGCTGATCGCGGTGCTTGCGGGCGCGCTGGGTGGCGCACTGGCATCAACGACAATCGGATATTCCGGTGCGCGGCCTTTCAAACCGGCGCATCCCGATAGAACGCTGGCCGACAAAAGGAGCGTGATGATCTGGCGCTGGTTCATGATGGTCTCTTTTAGCCCGCTTCGACGGGGGTCAACTTCGTCATAACGGGGCTGAATCGCCCAAAAGGGCAAGGGTGAAGACCGCTTGCCCAGCGCAGAGCCGGCCTTGATGGCGCAAAATTGCACGTCAATTTCGCCCGAATGATGTCCTGCCTATCGCCCAGAGACGCGAACAGCGCTAAGAGACCGAACCATGAGCAAGACCCCGACCCCCGACTCGTCGGCTGCCAAGGCGGCCCCCGGTTCCAGCGCTGCCACGGGCAAGTCCATGGCCGAATATGCCCGCGAGTTCGGGCTAAAGCCGGAAGAATATGACCTGGTTCTCACGCGGCTTGAGCGCGAGCCCAATCTGGTTGAGCTGGGTGTGTTCAGCGTCATGTGGAGCGAGCACTGCTCTTACAAATCCTCACGCCGTCACCTGCGCAAGTTTCCGGTCACTGGGCCGCGCGTCCTGATTGGTCCTGGCGAAAATGCCGGTGTGATCGATATTGGCGATGGTCAGGCGGCGGTCTTCAAGATGGAGTCGCACAACCACCCCTCCTATATCGAGCCCTATCAAGGGGCGGCGACGGGCGTTGGCGGCATCATGCGCGACGTCTTCACGATGGGCGCGCGTCCCATCGCCCTGCTCAACGCCCTGCGTTTTGGCGAGCCCTCCCATCCCAAGACCCGCCGACTGGTGTCGGGCGTGGTCAGCGGCATTGGCGGCTATGGCAACTGCGTTGGTGTTCCCACCGTCGGCGGCGAAACCCAGTTTCACGCGGGCTATAATGGCAATATCTTGGTCAATGCCATGTGCGTGGGCCTGGCCGATGCCGATAAGATTTTCCTGTCGGCGGCTCCGGCTCCTGGCCTGCCCGTCGTCTATTTCGGGTCCAAGACGGGCCGTGATGGCATCCATGGCGCGACCATGGCCTCTGCCGAGTTCGACGAGGATTCCGACGAGAAGCGCCCCACCGTTCAGGTCGGCGATCCCTTCGCCGAAAAGCTGCTGATTGAAGCGACGCTTGAACTGATGGCCTGCGGGGCTGTTGCCGCGATCCAAGATATGGGCGCCGCTGGCCTAACCTCGTCCTCGGTCGAAATGGCCGGCAAGGGCGGGCTCGGTATCGCGCTTGACCTCGACGCTGTCCCGCAGCGTGAAACGGGCATGAGCGCCTATGAGATGATGCTGTCGGAAAGCCAGGAGCGGATGCTGGCGATCCTCAAGCCCGGCCGCGAGCCGGATGCCTACCGCGTCTTTGAAAAGTGGGGCCTCGACGCCGCGGTCATTGGCTGGACCACGGAAACAGGCCGGATCGTCCTGACCCACAAGGGCGAGACGGTGTGCGATCTGCCGCTGGGCCCGCTGTCGGATGACGCGCCGCTCTATGATCGTCCTTGGGTGCAGCCTGCCTTGAGCCCTCGGATCGAAGCGGACGCGGTTCCTGCGCCTGCTGATTGGTCAAAGACGGTGCTGGCCCTTCTTTCGACCCCTGACATGGCCTCAAAGCGGTGGCTCTGGGAGCAATATGATAGGCACGTGATGGCCGACACCTTGGCCGACAGCGCCACGGCGGCCGATGCGGGTATGGTTCGGGTTCACGGCACCCGCAAGGCTCTGGCCATGACCAGCGACTGCACGCCGCGTTATGTGCAAGCCGATCCCTATGAGGGCGGCAAGCAGGCTGTGGCCGAGGCTTGGCGCAATCTGATCTCGGTCGGGGCTGAGCCTATCGCCATCACCGACAATCTCAACTTCGGCAATCCTGAGCGTCCAGAGATTATGGGTCAGATCGTTCGGGCCATTGACGGTATGGCTGAGGCCTGCGCCGTCCTGACCTTCCCTGTCGTGTCGGGTAATGTGTCGCTCTATAACGAGACCAATGGGGTCGCTATCCCGCCGACGCCGACTGTAGGCGCTGTGGGCCTGCTGCAGGACTATGATCGCCGGGCGAGCTATGGCGGGCTCAAGGCCGGTCAGGTGCTGGTCTTGGTTGGTGCCTCGACGGGTGAACTGGGATCGTCGATCTATCTGCGTGACATCTTGGGCCGGGAAGAGGGCGCGCCGCCGCCGGTCGATCTGGCCGTTGAGCTACGCAATGGCCTTTTAGTCCGTAGCCTCATTCTGGATGGTCATACCAGCGTCGTTCATGACCTGTCGGACGGTGGCCTGCTGATCGCTGCGGCCGAGATGGCCATGGCCTCTAAGGTTGGCGCCATGCTGACCCTGTCGGGTGACTTGGCCGACCATGCCGCCTTGCTGGGCGAGGATCAGGCGCGTTATCTCATTGCGCTGGACCGGGTCAACCTTGACCATCTGGACAGCGCCGCTGAGGCCGCTGGCGTGCCCTATGAGGTCATTGGTCAGGCGGGCGGATGTGAGTTGGCCGTGCAGGGGCGCGACGGCTTGCTGTTCGCTCTCGACCTCGATGATCTGAGCGCGGCGCACGAAGGTTGGATGCCGAGCTTTATGGACGCCCCCGTTTAGGTTTGAGGATTGCCCATGCCCATGTCTGCCACGGCCCTAGAGGCTGATCTGCGCGATGCCTTTCCCGAGGCCGAGATCGAGATCCAAGACCTTGCCGGAGATGGCGACCACTATAAGGCCCGCATCATATCGACGGCCTTTGCAGGCTTGCCGCGCGTGCGTCAGCACCAACTGGTCTATGCGGCCCTCAAGGGTAAGATGGGCGGCGAACTTCACGCGCTGGCCCTTGAAACCTCAGTGCCCGTCGCCGGTACTTAACGCCCATTTTACGGCTTGAGCTTGACCCGGACCATGGGGATGCCTAGCTCTGTAGTCACATCTCTTCGAGGCACGACCATGACCGACTCTGCTGCACCCACCTCCGCCGACCAATTCATTGCCAAGACCATTGCGGACCATGCTGTGGTTCTGTTCATGAAGGGCGTGCCCGATCAGCCGCGCTGCGGCTTCTCTGCCGTAACGGTTCAGATCCTCGATCATCTTGGTGTAGAGTTTGTGGGTGTTGATGTCCTGCAAGATGATGACCTACGCAATGGGATCAAGACCTTCAGTGACTGGCCAACCATTCCCCAGCTCTATGTCAAAGGCGAGTTTATTGGTGGCTCTGACATTGTCCGTGAAATGTTCCAATCTGGCGATTTAAAGGCCTTTATGGCTGAGCACGGTGTTTTGGAGGCTTAAGCCTTCTCATAGGGTTGAGTGGATCTTCATTTGCGCGCTGCCTGAGGACGCGACAATTTGAGGCACAAAAAATAGTTGTCCACATCGCCTTAATGAATTATTTAGAATTAGTGGTTTAGAAATCCACTAACTAGAGCAGGAGGCTCTTATGATCAGTGATGTGCCCGCAAGAAGCGGTACGATCCTGACACCCGCAAATCAAGACGCGGGTGCTGGACCTGCAGCTTCGAAGATACCAACTCAGACTCCGTCATCGAACGAGAGTTCCCTAGCGGCTGCCGTAGCGACCGATCCAAAAAGTGTTGCCTTGGCTCAGGCTAATGCGCGCGTCAAAGAGGGCAAGCAAGCCCTGACGCAAATGCTCTCTGCGATGAACCCGGACGCCATGACGGCAGCAGATGCTGCCAAGATCGCCAGACAGATTGTTGCCGCTGCGCAAGAGGCTGTCAGCCTCGGTGGTAGCCGCATGGCCCTGCTTGAACCAAGCCTGCCCGTACTGAGTTCTGCGAGCCGAATGGCCATCCAAAAGCAGGCCGATAATAACGGCTAATCTGTTTTTGTTTTGGGTCGTGACCCACAAAAAAAGGCCCCGGTTTCCCGGGGCCTTTTCTGTATCTGATCGGTTGAGGATCAGGACGAATAATATTCGATAACCAGGTTCGGTTCCATCTTCACCGGATAA